>CAZYLE010000033.1:2921-12366 GCA_964648675.1 uncultured Dehalococcoidales bacterium | reverse complement strand
GGGGGGGAGAACTTATTACATCCATCTCAGTCTTTGTAGATGCCTGATTCATCAAGCGACTATGATAATAGGGTAGCCTACAGCATTCGCTCTAGGCGTGGTTGGAGTCGAATGATCCGACCCTATCAGGCTGATGCTCTAACCTACCCCTAAGATTTCCAAACAGCTTCATGGTGGTAATATGATTCCGTGGACTATTAATTGCAATCCTAATTCTCACCACTTAGATTGCTTCGTAGAGTCCTTTACTTCGTTGGTGAAGAGGTGCTGTATCATCGATATATTGGGCGAGTACATTTCCTTGACTGCCTTAGGCAGACGGCAGTATCATGTTTGATGTTTTCAGCACCAAGTGTTGCGAATATGTCGGGGTTGAATTAGCTTGAACGACGAATACTACATGAGGAAGGCGCTGTATCTCGCTCGCAGGGGTCTGGGAAAGACAAGCCCAAACCCGGTGGTGGGAGCGCTCATCGTGAAAGATGGCCAGATAATTGGCCAGGGCTACCACCGTCGCTATGGTGACAAGCATGCTGAGATCAACGCCATCCAGGATGCAAGAGGTAAGGTGTGTGGTGCAACTCTCTACGTTACCCTGGAGCCCTGCTGTCATTACCGCAAGAAAACCCCTCCCTGTGTGAATGCTATTATCAAACATAATATAGGCAGGGTTGTTATCGGGACGGTGGACCCAAATCCACAGGTAAATGGCGAAGGCATAGAAATCCTTAATCGGCATGGGATAGAAACGAAAGTGGGGGTACTTAAAGAAGAGTGTGACAGAATTAATGAAACCTATTTTAAGTATATTCAAACACGCATGCCCTTTATTACCCTCAAGTTCGCTCAGACATTGGATGGTAGGATTGCCACCGTTACCGGAGATTCCCAGTGGATAAGCTCTGAATCAACCAGGAGGTTGGCGCATAGGCTTCGCAGTCTCCATGACGGGATAATGGTGGGGTTAGGCACCATCTTGGCCGATGATCCCCAGTTGACGGTGCGTTTGGTCAAGGGGCAGAGCCCAATTCGAATCATCCCTGACAGCAAGTTGAGAATCTCGCTAAACGCTAAGGTCCTAAAAGATCAGGATGTCTCTCCTACTATTATTGCCACCACATTGCAAGCTGACGAAGGGAAATTGGCCTCGTTGAAGCAGATGGGGATAGAGGTGCTGATAGTTGAGCAGGATGAGAGAGGCGAGGTCGACCTAGAGTCCTTGTTCAAAGGCCTGGGGGAGAGAGGGATATCCTCGATCCTGGTGGAAGGCGGAGCCGAGATTATCACCTCCTTGTTTCAGCGAAGTCTTGTAGATAAGGTAGTACTGGTAATTGCTCCCAAAATCATGGGAAAGGGGATTGAAGCAGTAGGAGACCTGAATATTTGTGGTGTTGATGATGTTGTAAAGCTATCGTTTGTCAGGATATATACAAGAGGGGAAGACATAGTTATCGAAGCAGACACGCATGGGCGGTTGGCCACCAGCGAATCAGAAAACATAGGGTAGCCTAGGGCATCTGCTCTAGGCACGATTGGAGCCGGTGCTTTAACAGACATGACACAAAGTGTGAGAATCGATTTTCGGAATAAAGGTTAAATGAGATGAACGCCAGAAGCCTGTGGTTCCGTAGGCCGAAAGAGATAGAGTTTAGAGAAGAGGAAGTCGAGCCCCCCAAAGGTGACGAAATGCTGGTGCAAGCCCTTTACTCCGGGATAAGCCACGGAACGGAGATGCTGGTTTATCGAGGTGAAGTACCTCGTGACCTCGAACTCGATGCATCTTTGACCACTATTAAAGGGAGCTTCCGTTTCCCGATTAAATACGGCTATTCAAGCGTAGGAAAGGTTGTCGAACTGGGTTCAGCAGCCTCCAAACTATGTCGGGGGGATGTCGTCTTTGTTCATCATCCCCATCAAACGAGCTATGTAGTGCCGGAGAACATGGCGGTGAAGCTGCCTCAAGATAGCTCCCCTATGCTTGGTGTCTTTGTGGCAAATCTGGAGACGGCGCTTAACTGCATTCTCGATTCTGATGTAAGGCTTGGCGAGTCGGTGGCCATTTTCGGCCAGGGTATTATTGGACTGCTTATTACGCAGTTAGTAAAAAAATGTGGAGCTGACAAGGTCTTCACCGTCGATAGGATAGAACAAAGGAGAGAAGTGTCTCGGAAACTTGGTGCCGATTTCACCTTCGGTCTCGATAACAACCCCGCTGAGGTGATTAGAGAGCTGACCGACGGTACAGGGGTGGATGTGGTAATTGAGGCTTCTGGCTCACCGGATGCTCTGGATTATGCTATCAAATCGGCAGCCTTTGAAGGTTTGGTGGTAGTGGTGTCATGGTATGGTACCAAGCCGGTAACGCTACACCTCGGGGAGCAATTTCACCGAGAAAGGATAAAGATTAAAAGCTCTCAAGTCTCCCATGTAAACGCAGCACTGGCCCCTCGATGGAGTGTTAAGCGGAGGACGGATATGGTGATTAAACTCTTGCCCCAGCTCAATTTGGATGAGTTGATATCTGACATCTTTCCCTTTGAAGAAGCTCAAGATGACTATGAAAAGATAGAAAAGACCCCCGAGGAGGTATTACAGGTGGTGCTTAGCTATGTTTGAGATCGGCATTATTGAGGAGTTTGAGGCGATCCTTTCACTAAAGGGAGACTTCGGACGGGCAACCCGTTTGCATGGTCATGCGTACAAAGTGCAGGTTGTTGTCCGCGGCGATACATTGAACGAGACAGGTGTACTTTATGATATCTCCAGGCTCCGAGACAGCCTGAGGGAAATACTGAATCATCTCCACTATCAGAACCTTAATGAACTAGAGGAATTCAGGGAGCTTAACCCAACGGTGGAGAACGTCTGCAAATATATTTATGACAGAATGGCCGTGGCTATTGGTGGAGAGGCTGGTGGCTTAAAAGTAACGGTTTGGGAATCGCCCACTGCGTTTGCCTCCTATAACGGGGAGTAGGGGCGTTCAATTGAACGCCCCTGCTGGTCAGGTATCATCGGCAGCCAGTCGCTTGAGGTGGCCGTAGAGGATGTTAAAGCAATCGTCCCACGTGTTTAATTCTTTCGACTTCTCGTAGCTTTTCCTTCCCATTTCCTCACGTAACTCGGCACTAGAGGCGAGCTTGTCTATGGCATCGGCAAGGGCATTCGCATCGCTGGGTGGAACAAGCAGCCCGTTCTCCTCATGGTCAACCAGCTCCGGGATTCCACCTGCATTAGTGGCTATAATCGGCAGGCCGAAGGACATAGCTTCAGCAAATACAATGCCGAAGGCCTCATAGGATGGAGGCAACACAAATATGTCTGCATCGGAATAGAATCTTCCAATAGACTCTCGGTCTATTCTCCCGTGATATCTTACTCTGCCTTCCAATCCGCAATGGGTCACCTTTCTCTTTATTCTTCTGGTGTACATGGGGTAAGGGTTATCATCTCCCACAATATCGAGGACTATTTTGGGGTTATTGAGGCGACACATAGCTTCGACCAGCGTCTCAAGTCCCTTCCGGGGATCCCAATTGCCCACAAAAAGGAGTTTTATCTCATCCCTTGGGCGAGACTGCTTCTCCCTCACTAAATGCGTATCGAAACCGGGATAAACCACCTCTATGGCTTCATCAGGTAGCCCCATCTTTTCAGTCTGTTCTTTAGTATGCCTGCTGTTGGCAATGATGAGGTCAGTTGACATAAGCATTGATTTTTCCATGAATTTGACAAAAGGCATCTGCCAGCTATCCCTGACTGCTACCCAGCGGAACATGTGGACAATAGCAACAACGTTTGCTTTTTTGACATATTTGGCCCAGAAATTGAACAGCCAGACTGCTGGGTGTGTCATCTCGTCTTCTATAATGACATCATATTTCTTTCCCAGAAAATAGAAGGGTAGCCACAGGTTTGAGAAAAATTGGAGCATGTAGGGAATGTTCGGAATGCTAACCACATCCGCTTGGATACCTTTTCCCCTCAAGTATTCAACCAGTTTCTTCTCGTACAGGTACCCGCCGGTTAATCGGTTTATGTCCCCGATGATGACTTTAGCCACTCTCATTTTCGTTGCTATTTACGGGCGGTAATTAACGCCTCAATTGCGATGCCTTTCCCCAGCTTCTCACCGATGAAATATGCTGGGTAGTACATGATATTTCGCAAAAGGCAACCCATATTCTGTATCCTAAATTTGCGCCATTCATCGGTGCCGGCGCATACTACGATAGTTTTCACTTCGAAGCCAACATTTTTACAGGCTAGCCTGAGGGTATCTGGCGTAAACCCGACAAGATGAATGGGATAAGCCAGGGGGCTCAATATCGGGCATCGGCTGGGCTGTGTAAGTTTGAAGAGCAGGCGCCTGAATCTATTTATAAACCCATCTTCATTGGTCACCGTTATGTAGGCGATACCATGTGGCTTGAGGATGCGATGGATCTCTCTGAGCATCTCCACTGGTTGCGGGAGGTGCTCCAGCACACTATCCACGTAGACTGCGTCGAAGTAGTTTTCGGGGTAGTGTGCATCTTCTAGCTGACCAACGAAAACCTTGGTGCCGAGCCTTTTTTTTACCTGCTCCGCGAAGAATTGAGAAACCTCTTGCCCATTAACCGCCCAACCTCGCCTCGTAGCCTCTTCAAGGCCGTATCCAAGGCCGCATCCCACCTCTAGGAATTGTGATATGCCATCGGCAGCATGCTTCTCGATAGTATCAAGACGCCGTTGTGGGTTGTCCTTTGTCTTGACTCGCTTCCACCATCTTGTCATCTCGGGGAAATATGTGGCGTCATAGATGTTATGCAGGTCCTGCTCCCTCCAGAGGGGCATGGGGTCGGTGTAATAGAAGCCGCACCGTTTGCACCTCACTATGGAAATGTCTTGTGGAATGGGGACGATGTTTTCGATTCTGTTCGACGATTTTGGCGTGCCAAGTCTTACAAAGTCGCGCGTGCCGCATAGGTCGCAGGAGACGTGTCTGAAGACGGTGTCTTGTTGTACCTTCACAAATACTCCTTGACCTTTTCAGCAAGGGAGCGAGTCATTCCGACGACTGCGGCGACTTCATCGATGGGAGCTTCCTTTATCACTATGACAGAGCCGAACCTTCTAAGCAGGGCTCGTTTTCGCTTGGGGCCGATGCCGGGGACATTGTCCAGAGCTGAAGCCATCGCCTTGCTACGACGCACCTTTTGGTGGTAGCTCAACGCAAAGCGATGCGCCTCATCGCGAATCCGCTGTACCAGATAGAGCGCTGGAGATGTCCTTGGTAGCAGGATTGGATCTGCGATGTTTGGTCGAAAAAGCTCCTCGCGCTCTTTAGCCAGTGCGGCGACGGGGACGAAGTCCATACCTACATCCGTCATCGCGTTAAGGGCTGAGGTAAGATGTCCCCTGCCACCATCGATGAGCACCAGGTCTGGGACTATGGCCCAGGCTTTTTCGTCCTTGCGTTCTTCAATACTCGTCCTCTTGAAGCGTCGTCTCAAGACTTCTTGAATCATTGCATAGTCGTCGGTGCCCCCAACCATCTTGATGCGAAAACGGCGATAGTGAGAGGGCCTAGGCTGCCCGTCCTGAAATACGACCATACTGCCCACCGCTGATGTGCCCCGAATGTCAGATATATCGTAGCATTCTACTCGCTTCGGTATCTGGGGCAGATGAAGCTCACGCCTTAGCTCCTCAAGGGCGGCGACGGTGGTCTCTGGATCGGCGAGCCATTTGACCATTAGCTGCTCCAGGCCCTGACGGGCGTTTTCCGCAACCATGGCCGTCAGCCTTTTTTTCTCCCCGCGCTGAGGAACCGTAAGAGCGACCTTGCCCCCTCTTTTGCTCTCCAATCGGCTCTTAATAATGTTGTAGTCTTCGGGGGAGTATTGGAGCAAAATCGATGGGGGGATATAGGTTGCGGAGTCATAGAATTGATTCAGGAAGCTGCGCATTATCTGGCTGGGCTCCTCATCCTGAGTGCCTTGCAGAATGAAATGGTCTCGCTCGATAAGCTTGCCGTGACGAATGAAGAAGACCTCTACATAGGCTTGGTCCTTGTTTTGTGCCAGAGCGATGACATCCTGATCTCCCCTTGCCGTTGATGATATCTTCTGGCGTTCCGTGACCATTTTCACAGCTTGCATTTGATCACGCAGTACGGCTGCTCGCTCAAACTCGAGCCGCTCGGAGGCTCGTTGCATCTTGTGCTCAAGCTCCTTCACTACCATCTCTTGCTTCCCCTCGAGGAACATAATTACCTGCTGAATAATGTCTCGGTAGTCTTTCCTTGAAATGGCACCGATGCACGGCCCAGAGCAGCGATGGATGTCATACTCAAGGCAGGGTCTGTGGTCAGTTCCAGTAATCTCCTTTCTACAGGAGCGGAAGGGGAATAGCTTTTTCAGTAGCTCAAGGGTCTTTCTGACCGAACCAGCACTGGCGAATGGGCCGAAGTAGCGACTGCCATCCTTATCCACTCGCCTGGTGACGTACACCCTGGGCCAGTCGTCACTCAAAGTGATTTTTAGATAGGGATAGGTCTTATCGTCTTTGAGGCGCACGTTATAGCGAGGGCGGTGTTTTTTAATGAGATTGCACTCTAGGATGAGCGCCTCGTGCTCTGAATCAGTGACGAAGAATTCGAAGTCACTTACCCGGGACATCATTCTCTGGAGCTTTGAGGGGAGGGCTAGGGGAGTGCCGAAATAGCTTCTCACCCGGTTGTGGAGATTGGCCGCCTTACCGGCGTAGAGCACATTTCCTGAGGCATCTCTGAAAAGATAAACGCCAGGTTTATGAGGCAATGCCTTCAGTTGCTCTTCGAAGCGCCTCGCCTCCATGTCGTCCCCTATTACAGTATGAAACCGAGTATAATCAGGATAATGATGATGGCGCCGGCGATGATGCCAATTTTTCGCAGATCAGTCCTAATGTATTGAAAACCAGAGGCAACTTGTTGAACAGGCTGAGTTACCGGGGGTGTGACCGGCTCGGGTGGAGCAGCAATATCTGTAGGGGTAGGCGTAGTAGGTGCAGTTACGGCCCGCTGTTGAGACACCTGCGCCCTCTTTTTTTTCTTTCGCTGTTTGCTGGCTGCCGCCTGCCTCGAGGCGACGCGGCGAGATTTCTTCTGAGGCATTTCTTACTCCAGCCTGGTAACCCTGCAGTCCTTCCTGGGGCAGGTCACCTTATTATTGATTAGGACGTGTTATTTTTTCATATAGGGCTAATCATTAGCTCGGGGGTGTGCCCTATCATAAGCTTGGTGTACATGCTCACTGGTGAGGTGAGTGTAGATCTGGGTTGAGGTGATATTAGCATGTCCCAGCAGCTCTTGCACCGCCCTCAAGTCCGCTCCGCCCCTCAACATGTGGGTGGCGAAGCTATGGCGAAGAGTATGAGGACTAACATCCGTTGTTATCCCCGCTGATTTAACATAAGCCTTCAGGATCAGCCAAAACCCCTGCCTTGTAAGGCGCTCGCCACGGTGGTTTAAGAATAAAGCCTGCTCTTCCTCATTACGGAGAAGCTGAGGGCGAGCCTGCTCCACATATATCTTTATGGCCTGGATTGCTTTTGCATGGATGGGAATTCTTCTCTCTTTTGAGCCCTTTCCGAAGCAGCGCACAAAGCCTTCCCCTAGGTCTACATCACCAGTGTTCATGGAGACGAGTTCCGATACCCTCATGCCACCGGCATACATTAGCTCTATCATTGCTCTATCGCGTTTTGCATCTGGAGAAGAAGACTTGGCAAGCTCATTGAGTAGAGCTTCAATTTCATTAACGGAGAGGGGTTTGGGCAAGGATTTCCCTACCCTTGGTGAACTAATATTCTCTGTAGGGTCGTTCCGAAAGACTCCTTCGGAGACCAAGAAGTCGGAAAAGGATTTTATAGCAGCAACTTTGCGGGCCACTGTAGCTGACGCATAGCCTCGCTCTTTTAAGTCGAGGATATAGCTTATGAGAAGATTGCGGTCCACAGATGCCCATTTAGGACTGTAATCTTTTATAGTAGCTTGTTCTTCGATAAAACTGACAAGCTGAGAAAGGTCATTTCTGTAGGCCTCGATGGTGTTCGAAGAAAAGCCTTTCTCCGTGGAGAGATGATTCAAGAAACTGTCGACTTCAGGTCTCATTGCCATCTCCTTGGTAACGGTAGGATATTTTAACATAATGTTGCAGGAAATGCACTAGAGTAAAGTTTCCTTGACATCAAAATACAGACAGCAGTAGAATCCCACGAGAATGTCTATTCTGGCTATATATATTGGCATCGATCCAATCTTCTTCAATATGGGTTCTTTCGAAGTAGGCTGGCATGGTATTATGGTTGTCCTGGCTGTCGCTGTCGCCATTGGGCTATCAATATGGTTTGTGAGAGGGACTGGTATCAAGAGAGAGGTTATCTATGGTGTTGCGCCGTGGGCGGTTATCGGGGGGATTATAGGGGCCAGGCTATTCCACGTTATAGACTACCTTGCAAGCACCTATATTAATAATCCAATGCAGATACTTCAGTTCTGGTATGGATTGTCTATTTTCGGGGCGATCCTTGGTGGAACACTGGCAGTGGTGATTTACGCCAAAATAGGCAACCTCCATTTTGGGCACTTCGCTGATGCTGTGGCCCCGGCAGTGATCCTGGCTCAGGCTGTCGGTAGAATTGGTTGCACCATAAATGGCGATGCCTGGGGCGCACCCACGTCTCTTCCCTGGGCTTTCGTATATATCCATCCTAGTGCCGCTGCCACCACCCTGTTTTGGGGGGAGCCAACGCACCCATCACCAGTCTATGAGATAATATGGGACCTGATGGTTTTCTCCGTTCTTTGGCGGTTTAGGGGACGGCTCAAGCCGGATGGCTCATTATTTCTGTTGTATCTGTCCTTATATTCGTTCGGGCGTTTCTTTATCGAGTTCAGCCGTGCAGTAACGTCAGCGCAGGTAAATGTGGCTGGTGTGCTCCATACCCCCCATTTTGTCGCTCTCCTAGTGATGGTGATCTGTATTACATTGTTTATCTATAGGATGCTGCGAGCGAGGGCTGTGGTTGAACCTGTGGTGATAGAAGAGGCCTAGGTAGTCGGAGCAAAGTCCAAGATGTTGAGCTGAAGCATGTCCCCGCCGCCCCATTTATTAACCGCTAGGTTGTAGACGATATCCAACTGAGAGGTAATCTCATCGGCGAAGTTACCCAGCCTGAAGGCGATGCCGTCCCAGGTCACATCGTCGTCTCTCAACTGAAGCTTAAGGTGTTTTCCATCAGTGCCCACGTTGCGGTGTCTCACCACTTTGATACCGCGACTGATAAACGTTGGGTACGGATTGGCATAGCCGAATGGCGCAAGCTTTTGCATCATCTTGAACATTTTACCGTTGAGGGAAGAAAGAGGAATCTCGGCATCGATGGCGATCAGTGGGCGAAGGTCGAGAGATGCAAGCTG
>CAZYLE010000033.1:0-2911 GCA_964648675.1 uncultured Dehalococcoidales bacterium | reverse complement strand
GCCGCAATTCCAAGCAGGCACTCCTCAAGCTGCTCCAGGTTTTCTGTGGCTACGGTGCACCCCGCTGCCATAGGATGCCCACCAAAGCGAGGTAGAAAGTTGCTACAATTGGTCAGGGCAGCGATGACGTCGAACTCAGGGATGCTGCGGGCGCTTCCCTTGCTCCACTCCGTGCCCTGCTCGAATACGATCACAGGGCGATAGAATTCGTCAACCAGTCTGCCGGCAATTACCCCTACCACTCCACTGGGGAAGTCTTTGTCACTAACCATGAGAATGAGGGAATCGGTGCCTTTAGCAATCAGCTTTTCCCGCGCCTTAATGAGAGACATTTCAGTTAGCCTTTGGCGTTCCTTATTTCCCCTCTCCAAAATAGTGGCAAGTCTATGGGCTTCCTCTAAGGAGTCGGTCAACAGAATATCATAGCCGGTAATAGCATGCTCCAGCCTACCTGCAGAGTTTAGCCGAGGCCCCAAAACCCACGATATGATCTCAGGACCAACGGCTGAAAGAGGAACGCCAGCGCACTTGGCCATTTCCCTTAGGCCCAGACGTTTTGTGTTTTGTAATACCTCGAGGCCACGCTTAACCAGGTAGCGGTTCTCGCCGAGTAGGGGCTCCATGTCAGACACTGTTCCTAAAGCAACCAAGTCTAGGAAGGCCTCCATATCTGCGTCTTTGCCCAAAGAGCTAAAAAGCGCTTGGAGGAGTTTGAAGGCAACGCCAACGCCAGCGAGCTTAGGGAAGGGATAGCGGGAATCGGCTCTCTTGGGATCGACTACAGCGATGGCTGGTGGCATTTGCGCGGGAACGGTGTGATGGTCGGTGACCACGATGTCAAGCCCCATCCTTTGTGCTGTTTCCACCTCACAGGCGTTGCTTATGCCGCAATCCACCGTGACCACCAGACTAACCCCTTCTCTGTGTAGCCTCTCGAGAGCGACATGGTTGAGGCCATAGCCCTCCTCAACACGGTGAGGAATATAGGGGATAGCCTTCCCTCCTAATAAGGAAAGGCCTTCAGTGAGGACAGCAGTGGCGGTCATACCATCGGCATCGAAGTCCCCATATATGGCAATGATCTCTTCAGAGAGCAAAGCATCCTGGATCCTGGCCACCGCTTTCTCCATGTCGGGGAGGAGGAATGGGTCGTTTAGAAGGTTCTCATCTGCGGCAAGGAAGGAATCGATCTGAGTTGGGTCGGTAATGCCGCGATTGTAGAGGAGTTGAGCCAGCAAAGGGGGAAGGCCTAGTCCAGCGGGCAGTTCCACTGGTATGTGAGGTGGCATCTGCCAACGGCTATGATTTGATCTTTCATGCATCATTATATCGTTGGATGATGAGGGTGGAGTTGTGCCCACCAAAGCCAAAGGCGTTGGAGAGGATTGTGTTAACCTTTGCTGGGCGAGCTACGTTGGGCACATAATCAAGGTCACAGTCTGGGTCGGGGCAAGTGAGGTTTATCGTTGGTGGAATGACTCCATTCAGGATAGTAAGAACGCATATTGCCGCTTCAATGGCTCCGGCCGCACCTAGAAGATGTCCTGTCATCGATTTTGTGGAGCTGATGGGGATGCGGTAGGCTTGCTCTCCAAAGATAGACTTTATCGCCATGGTTTCATTCTTATCGTTTAGTTGGGTGGAAGTGCCATGGGCATTGATGTAGTCGATCTCTCCAGGCTCCAGTCCTGCCTTCCTCAAGGCCATGGCCATCGCCCGTGCGCCACCTTCACCCTCCTCCGATGGCTGAGTAATGTGGAAAGCATCTGCTGAGGCGCCGTAGCTGACGATCTCAGCTAGAATAGGGGCGCCCCGTTTTGTGGCAAAAGAAAGGCTCTCCAGGGCAAGAATCACACAGCCTTCTCCCATGACAAAGCCATCTCGCTCAGCGTCAAAGGGCCGAGAAGCCTTCTGTGGTTCATCGTTTCTTGTGGAAATGGCTCTTGCTGCGTTGAAGGCGGCAACGGTGAGGGGGATTATCTGGGCCTCAGTCCCTCCAGCAAGCATCGCTTGAGCGTCGCCGCGCCTGATAATTTCAAAAGAATTGCCAATGGCATCGGAGCCACTGGCACAGGCGGAGGTGACACAAAAGTTGGGGCCCTTTGCCCCAAGTATGATGGAGACCATCCCGCAAGCCGTATCGGCGATCATCATGGGAACAAGAAAGGGGCTGACCCGGTCGGGGCCCTTCTCTTTAAGTATCTCATATTGGCTCAATAGAGTGGTTAGTCCGCCATACCCCGCTCCGATGATTACACCGATATCGTTGGCATTTGTGGTATCGATGTTTAGCTGAGCTTGCTCCACCGCTTGCAAACCCGCCGCTACGGCGAACTGGGTAAAGCGGTCCATACGTCGCAGTTCTTTACGGTCAATGTATTGAGCGGGATCGAAATCCTTTACCTCGGCGGCGAATTTGGTTTCTAACTGTTCGGTGTCAAAAGAGGTGATGTAATCCACCCCCGATTTTCCTGAGACCAACGCCTGCCATAGGGATTTCACATCTAACCCCAGGGGGCTTATCACACCCATGCCAGTGATGACTACTCTATTGTTCATATATTGCCTCTCTTATGAGCTAAGGAATCATCTGTAGCAAATGGATTAAAGGGAGTATAATCGAATGCTGGGGGTAAAATCAACTATTGTCCCCGTATTTAGCTTGCTCTATCAACGCAATTTGGTGTCTAATCCTTCCAGTAAAACATGTCAGGTCTTTTAAGGCACTTCTTTCCAAAGCCACTCAGAATCTGGTCTATGTCATGTTCATTACTTCTATTTACTTCAACTAACATTTTCAGGTTTGGGCTGTTCTCAATGGTCTCTTTCATCCCAACCAGAACCTCTGTTTCTGCCCCCTCAACATCAATCTTCACCCAGTCTGCATTTCTTACACCGTATTGTTTTAGGA
>CAZYLE010000032.1:11419-12369 GCA_964648675.1 uncultured Dehalococcoidales bacterium | reverse complement strand
TGCCAGTGGTGTTGTGGTTGCGGAGAGTGTGGAGCATGCCAAACTTAGAGGGCCTCAAATGCTCAGAGTGCGCAACCGAGCAGTTACTGAGGAGGATTTCGAGTTCCTCGCCCGGGAGGCGTCTGCCTCGGTAGCTCGAGCGAAGTGCCTTCAGCCTGGTGAGGTGGGCGATGGAGACAAACCACCGCCGGGAGTGGTCCACCTTGCTCTTGTTCCGGACTTCTCGCTGACCGATGGTTTGATTTCGCCGGACCAAGTGGAATTATCCCGTGAACTGGAGGAGCAGGTGAGAAGTTATCTTAATGAACGACGCCTGCTGACCACTACCCTTATTATTGCTAACGCCGACTACCAGTGGGTTTCGGTGCAGGCCAGGATCAGGGTGAAGCCCAGGTTTGACCCTAATCAGGTAAGGCACGATGTGGAGCGGCGACTATATCACTATATCAATCCACTATTCGGCGGACCGGAGGGAGACGGTTGGCCCTTTGGTCGGGACCTCTTTGTCCATGAGGTCCATTCATGCATTCAGAGTGTGGCGGGCGTCGATTTTGCCGAGGCGGTCCAGCTTTTCCCGGTGGATCCCTTGACTGGTGAGAGAGGCGAGGCCACACAACGGGTCAAAGTGCCGTCCACCGGGCTAGTGTGTTCTTATAGGCACGAGATAACATCATAGGAGAGATAAATGGTGAACGCCGTAGCTGAAGATGTGCAAAGTGGCTACCTGAAATACCTACCTGCTTTTTATAGTGCGGATGAGTTCATGGGGCGTTTTCTCATGATATTTGAGAGTATTTTCACTCCCATCGAGCGGATGGTTGACCATATCGAGATGTACCTTGATCCGAGCATGACGCCCGAGGACTTCCTCCCCTGGATTGCCTCATGGCTTGAATTGGTGCTTGACGAGAATTGGCCGGTGGAGAAGCGACGGAGGCTGGTGAGTTCGG
>CAZYLE010000032.1:10568-11409 GCA_964648675.1 uncultured Dehalococcoidales bacterium | reverse complement strand
ATCTATATCGATGGAGAGGGACACGGCGCGGACTGAAAGAGTATCTCACGGTCTATACCGGCGTGGAGCCGATGATAACTGAGCATATGGGTGGGGTAAGTCTGGATGGGCAGGCCAGATTGGGTGAGAACACCGTCTTGGGGGAGGGCCGTGATCATTGTTTTACGGTGACGCTGGAGGTGGAAGACGTATTAGCTATCGACTTGGGCAGGGTGAAGGCTATTATCGAGGCGGAGAAGCCAGCCCACACGGCATATATCCTGAATGTCGTGCCCAAGGCAGATTCAGAGGTTCAAGGTGATGATGCAGTTCAGATGGATGAGTGATACCTTCTCGTCATTATCATGATTGTCTTGAAAGACATGAGGGAGGTCTACGAAGCAATATGGGGCACATTAATAAGGGCATATGTCATTCTGAATTGTCCTGGGTGAAGCGAATGGCCTCGAGAAATCTGCCTATACCTAGATTCTGAGCGCAGCGAAGAATGACAGAAAAGCGACCGGCTTTACAGTCAAAGATACAATATGGGGGTGCAGAAGGGGTCTCCCCTCTGTTAGGGGTCTTAGTGTACCCCCCAGAATTACGTTTCAGCATTAGTGGGGAAAGAACGTGTCCTCCCTCCCCTGGAGGGAGGGAGTTAGAGGGAGGGGGGAGTTAACCCTCACCCCAATCCTCTCCCTTGAAGGGATAGGGAGTTGAGAAATGTAATTGCCCAATTTATTGGGCAATTGCGCCTGATGAATCAGACAACTGCGGGAATTGAATGTGATAGGTATTAAATGGGGAGTATAGATAGTAATTATCCTACCCAGAGGCTGTCAGATATCCTAGGTAGGTT
>CAZYLE010000032.1:7152-10558 GCA_964648675.1 uncultured Dehalococcoidales bacterium | reverse complement strand
CCTGCCAGAAATCCCCCCTTCCCCCCCTATTCTAACGGGGGGTTGGGGGGGGATCTCCCCTCTATCAGGGTGGGTGAGCCAAAATAACAGGGGCAACAGAGTAGGGTGAAGTGATACCAATTATTATGAATCAGTACAGATGATTGACAGGTGTTCAAAGGTTAGTATATTCTTGCGATGCCAGTACTCTGAGGGGTGATAATTATGCCAATAGAAGACTTCTTTAAGTATCAGCGAAGAAGGATCAACCCTTTCAAGGGGCTGGTCATAGATGTTCCCACCTGGGCTGGTGCTCATAATTACCATCGAGACCAGCAGCGATTGCATGCCATATCCATGCACCGGTATGGTATCGTTGCTGGGTTAGAGGTGGTAGCGTGGAACCCTCCCGACAAATCTGTAGTCATTTATCCAGGCATAGCCGTGGACCACGATGGGAACCTTATAGTTGTTAGCGAAACACAGCGTTTTAATATTAAGACCGAAGAGAGCGGCACAGCTTACATCGTAGTTGAGTATAGCGAAATCCCCCAAGAGATGACTCAATCTCTGGATGGGGAAAAGGCTGAGCCTCTGTACATAATGGAGGCCTACCGTATCGGGGAGCAGCGCCAGACCCAGGCTGGGCCATTTATGGAGCTGGCACGTGTAAACATTACCGCAGAAAACGCAGTCATTCGGGATGCCCAGAACCCACTCAGCCCAGGTCCTAATGAGATCGACACCCGCTATCGTCTGCTTGCTGGGCCATGGCAGCGTGGTCAGATTGCGCTGGCTGTGGTTGAGATGCCTAGCTCAATGCGCCATCAGGAAGGCATTCTAAACCTGGTACAGGTAATCAACCACACTACGGAGTATCGCGCCCATTTTAGAGGGCCTGTTAGGCTCGATGCGGAGATAAGGGACTGCGATTTGCTATGTATGTGTGAGAGCGATGAGTTTGCACTCACCCAGGACCAAGAGACAGTGCTATTGAACTACCTTGGCAGGGGTGGGGTTCTTCTGGGAGAGACGTGCCATGAGGCGGGGCAGGAGACAAAAGCCTTTAGCAAAGCCTTCGCCAGCCTGGCCAAGAGATTGGGGAGAAACCTGAAGTCAGTCGAAAGGGGACATGCGGTACTCAGGATTCATCACCTCTTCGCAGCAGTGCCTGTAGGGCTGGATGGGCAGGCCGTATTGATGGAGGATCAGGGCATGCTATACAGCGATGGTGATTTCGGCTGCTTGTGGGCTGGCGGTAAGGGAGATAGGCCTATGCCCAGGGAGGCCATAAGGGAGGCTCTGGAACTGGGAGTCAATATCGCTATATGTGCGCATGAGAGAACGCACTATCATGCGCTGAGGATACTTGCTAAATAACGCCTTTAGGGAGGAACATGTCAGAGAAGATCAACGTTACCCTGTCACCAGATAGGCTACAGGTAGCCCCAGGGCAGAGCGCGACCACCACGGCCACCCTTAAGAACGCCGGCGACGTCGTCGAGGCGTACTCCATTGCGGTTGAGGGGATAGACCCTCAGTGGTGCGCCCTCTCAGTTTCCAGCGTCTCCTTGTTCCCCGGAGACCAGCAGCAGGTGAGGCTGACTATACAGCTACCCAAGGTCAGCGCCAGCAGGGCAGGGACTTACAATGTCGTTATAAAGGTGGCTTCGAAGAGAGACCCCACACTGGAGACCACGGCCCAACTTGGCATGGAGGTGGGGCGTTTCCTGCTCTTCGACCTCGCGCTCTCTCCAAAGAAGGCCAGAGGTAGGAAGGGTTTCTACAAGGTTATCATCGCCAATCACGGCAATGTACCAACCACCTACACCCTTGTTGGTCAGGACCCCGAGGACATGTGCCGTTTCGATTTCAAGCAAAGTGCGGTAACAGTGGAACCAGGCGCCACTGCCGAGGTACCAATAGTTGTAGATCCGAAGAAGAAGCCTTTCACTGGCAAGGCCAAGGCCTACAATTTCACCTTGACGGTCAGCTCCCACGCCAGCGAAGCCGGCGAGAGCAAGAGCGTGCAGGGACAGCTTGATTGCAGACCGCTTTTACCAACGTGGGCTCTTGCTGTGGCCGCACTGGCAGTGGTCGCGATTGTTGTTGTGGTGGTAGTCCTAGCTATGATGGGTGGTGGAGGGGGTCCAAAGGTAAACATCACCGCTTCTCCAGCGCCGCCATCGGGCTGTCAGCAGGTCACATATACTGCCACTGCATCATCTCCCAGCGGCATTGATAGAATACAGATATGGATAGATGGGCAGTTAAAACATGAATGTTTCGGCTCCACCAGTTGTAGCTATACCGAGGGACCCTACTACGTGCAACGAGAGCTAAACTATGAGGCCCGGGCACGGGATATGGATGGTAACGTAGGATTCGTTGCTCCCAAAACTTTTGAAATAACATCACCATGTGTGCCTTGAGGGGTCAGGCAATAGTGAGCATGCTGGCTGGACTGCTTTTGGAACTGGGAGTCAATATCGCTCTATATGCGCATGAGAGAGCACACTATCATGCGCTGAGGATACTTGCTAAATAACGCCTTTAGGGGGGGAAATATGTCAGAGAAGATCAATGTTACCCTGTCACCAGATAGGCTCCAGGTAGCCCTGGGGCAGAGCGCGACCATCATGGCCACCATTAAGAACGCTGGCGATGTCGTTGAAGCCTACTCCATTACGGTTGAGGGGATAGACCCCCAGTGGTACAGCCGCTCAGTTTCTAGCATCTCTCTCTTTCCCGGAGACCAGGAGCAGGTGAGGCTGACTATACAGCCGCCCAAGGCCAGTGCCAGCAGGGCAGGGACCTATAATGTCATCGTAAAGGTGGCTTCGAATAGAGACCCCACCATCGAGACCACCGCCCAACTGACCGTGGAGGTAGGACGCTTCCTGCTTTTCGACGTTGACATTATGCCGAAGAAGACCAGAGGTAGGAAGGGTTCCTATATGGTCAGCATCGTCAACAATGGGAATGTACCCACCACCTATACCTTTGCTGGTCAGGACCCCGAGGGCGTCTGCCGCTTCGATTTCAAACAGAGTTCGGTAACAGTGGAGCCAGGCGTTGCTACAGAGGTACCAGTGGTTGTTAACCCGAAGAAGAAGCCTTTCACCGGGAGGGCTAAGACGTACAATTTCAAGCTAACAGTCACCTCCCACGCCAGCGAAGTTGGTGAGAGCAAGAGCGTAGAGGCCCAGTTCCAGTGCAAGCCGCTCATTCCAACCTGGGCCATCGCAGTGGGATCGCTGGCGGTCGTCGCAGCCGTAGCGCTCATTGTCGTGTTTCTGGTCGTCCTGGCCGGCAAGGCCCCCGTGGTCCACAGCGTCACCGCCGACCCGACAACCGTGGCGGTTAATGCGGCGTCCACCATAACCTGCGACGCCAGCGATCCCACTGCGATGGCCCAGGTTGGAAT
>CAZYLE010000032.1:0-7142 GCA_964648675.1 uncultured Dehalococcoidales bacterium | reverse complement strand
CACCTATGCCTGGTCAGCGGACGGCGGGACTATTTCCGGAAGCGGCAGCTCGGTCATCTGGACCGCGCCGTCTGCGGCCGGCGAGTACACCGTCAGCATGACTGTCGCCGACGGCACTGGCCGCACCGCCCAGCGCAGCCTGGTTCTCACCGCCGTCATCACCACCGGCACAATCGATGTCGACTCCAACCCTGGCGGTGCCGCGATATACCTCGACGGGGCAGACATTGGCAACATTACCCCCTACGTTATCGCCGGTGTGGAACAGGGCGATCACACCATCAGTCTGAGCGCCGAGTTCCGCAAGGACCGCGAGGAGACCATCACCGTGGTGGCCGGCGAGACCACCTACGTCAACTGGGAACTCGACCCCGCCCCTCCGCAGGCGCTCGTTCTCCAGCCCGGCCCGGGGGATAGCAAGGACACCGCCGTCGCTCAGCACCTTCCCGATTTCGCCGCCCAGGCGGACCCGGCGTGGCGCATGGTTCTGGTCGCCGCGGGGAATACCCCGGCGGAGAACTGCCGAGCGTATCTCCAGTTCGACCTGAGCTCGATCTCCTCCACCGCAGTGGTCACCTCGGCCTCGCTGAGCCTGTACCACGACGCGAGCGACCCCAGCGCGGTGAACGGACCGGTCGGCGCCTACGCCGTGACCAGCAACTGGAACGCCGCCACCCTTACCTGGAACAACAAGCCCACCACTGCCGACACGCCGGTGGACACCATCACCCTCACCTTTCCAGCTCCGCACGGCTTCGTTTCGTGGGACATCGCAGAGCTAGCCGGGGGCTGGGTCGATGGGTCCATCACCAACCATGGCGTCATGCTGGCCGACACCAACGAGAGCAGCTCGGAGGGCTGGAAGTGGTTCTACTCCGCCGATTGGGGCACTGCTTCCCAGCGACCCAAACTGGACGTTACCTATTATGACCCGGCTCCCTGAGGTGTGCCAAGGTTGGTAAGCAGGCCGGCAACACTGTTGCTGGCTTGCTGCTTTGTGAGCTTCTGCGGTTAGACATGACGCATGAAAAGAAAAGTGACCAGGTTTCATAACCTCGGAATCATTCAAATCATGGTCATCAAGCATGGTTCATGCTTTCCTTCATATAGATTGGCGACGTATTTTCATCATTATAAGGCTTATTACCAACCTTGTAGGGACGGGTTTCAAACCCGCCCCTACTACGCCGCGCAGACGTTGAAAAATGTAGTTGCCCAATTCATCGGGCAGGTGTGCCTGCTAAATCAGGCAACTACAGTTACGGCTGGTGGTCGGCGGTAACAAGCAATAAAAATAAAAGGAGTGAGTCGCAGACCGTTCGTGGTGAGCTTGTCGAACCATGAACGGCCCTTCGACAAGGTCGGGGCGTGTGGAGTAAATGTCTCACCTCTGCCGGGGGTCTGGAGGGGTCCCACAGCGAGATCCTTCCCCTTCACGGAGCATGCCCTGAGCGTGTTGAGATTCTTCGCCGCCTCTTCGCTTTGCTCAGAGCTACGGCTCAGAATGACAGTAAGTGAAGGGTTCAGGGTCGGAATGACAAAAACGGTGGGTGGGCTAAACCATTGACCATGCCCAAAGGCACGACTATACTTGGGATGTACCGCTCGTTTATGCGATGACAAATACACATGAGGCTGGACATGGCAGACGTGATTTATAGTAATTTGGATATGAGTGGCACGAGATACTCCACCTGGACGACGATGAGGCGATGCTGCTCTCCAGGTCGTCTCTCTTCCTCGCCCGCAGGTTGGCTGATCTGGCATTCAGCATTTTTGAGGTGAGCGACCACGACCTGAAGATGGACTTCGATAGGTGGCTCGAGGAAGTCAATCAACCATAGAGCCCTGTCTACAACAGCGGGAAGACCATGTGCGTTGATCAGCTAATGCCCTATCTGTGGTCGGGGTGGCCGGATTTGAACCGGCGACCTCATGGTCCCAAACCATGCGCGCTAAACCACTGCGCCACACCCCGTAATCATAACTGAGAGCAACAGAATAAGAGGGACAACCCTTTTGGCTTTCATCTGTCACCCCTTAGAGAAGAAATATAGCAGGTTGGCATGGTAGTGTCAAAAGAATTTGTTTATCCCGAGTACAGTTAGAGAGAAGCCTCTGAGTGGAGATAGGCTATGCCAGATAGATTCTTCTCATTACCTGGAGAACCCATGTGGGCAATGGTTCAACAAGGCGAATAACCCAGATTGCGGGATAGCTTACAAGGATGCCGATGGCTGCCCCACCTACTATGTCCAGGGGGTAATGTGCTCCGCAGTAGACCCTGGCGAAGGACCACAGGATGGCGAGGAAGAAAAGGGCAACGCCTGCCTTACGATTGCCAAACCAGGCACCCATGGCGAAGGCGAAGGCTGCTGCTGCGGAGTTGGAGGGGAAAGAGGGATCGGTGCAAGTGTAGAAGAGGAGGTTGACCGTACCGGGGTAGGCTTCAAATGGTCTGAGACGATCTAACCCCAGGTTCGTGAGCTTGACAACGGCGGAGGCGAAGCCGACCGCTGTGGCAGTACAGAAGACTGTCCTCTGGTTTTTCTCCCTGTCTGGGGCGTCTTTTCCCATAAACCAAAGGGCGAGAAGGACCATCGCCAGTAGCAGGGGGATGAAGTATTCTCCCACCAATATGCTCATGGAGCGGTCAAACCCAGCAGACCTACCGGCCAGCCCATTTATGAGGAAGAACAACCTCTCATCAAGCTCAATAAGCCAGGTCATCTACTTTTTTCTCTGAAGCCCCTTTTGATAGCCTGAAGGTATGTCATACTTTTCAGGGCATCGAGTCCCTCCTCTTCTCCTGTACTCGAATGACCCCATCGGGCGTTGAGTGCTGATGAGACGACTAAGGTGAGCAAGCCGGCGATGGCGATGCCGGCGATGGTATAGATGAAGAGCTGTGACCCTCCAAGCCCGCCGGCATAGTCTGGGATGTTGCGGGGCTCGCTGAAGAACAACCAGTATCCCCCGCTGATAATTGCAACTGCGAAGATATACCCCAGATACCTCCTTCTCAGAAAAAGGGAAAGCCCGCCAAGCCTGCGCCATGCTGCTGCTAGCTGCAACACGCCGAGGGAGGCCATGAATACAAGCAGGAGGTAGTCAGCTCCGAAGGTTTCCCATCTCAGCCATGTCATCTGCCTATGCCTTGGACTGCTTGTAGGTTGGGGTGCACCAGTGGAGGTATTTCTTGTTCTTGCCCAGTATCACATCGAAGTACAGTTTCTGCAGCTTCTTGCTTATCTGCCCCACCTGACCAGTGCCTACCTTGCGGTGGTCGATCTCAGTGACCGGGGTTATATGAGCTGCTGTGCCGGTTAGGAAGCATTCATCGGCGGTATAAAGCTCACTGTGGTCGATAGATCTCTCAATGGTATCGATGCCCAGCTCCTGGCGCGCCAGCTTGATCACGGTATCCCGGGTGATCCCTACGAGGATATTATCCGAGCTCGGTGGGGTGACAAGCTGACCATCAATTAGGAGGAAGATGTTCTCGCCGCTTCCCTCGGAGACATGACCATCCTGGGTGAGAAGTATGGCCTCATCAAAGCCATTCTCAAAGGCCTCCGTCTTGGCGAGGGCGCTATTCACATAGAGCCCGGTTATCTTGGCGCGCGGGGGTATCATAGTATCGTCAACGCGACGCCAGGAGGAGACGCAGCACCTCGCCCCCTTGGTCACATTGAGGTAGGCGCCAAACGGAGTGGCGAAGATAAGGAAGCCATCATCCAGATTGTGAAGCCTCACCCCTACCTGCTCAGAGCTTTTATAAGCCAGGGGGCGGATATAGATGTCCTCCCGATAGCCGCACATTTCCGCCAGTTCCACCGTAAGCTGGCAAAGCTCGTCGATGGTGTGGGGAATTTCGATCTTGAGCACGCGGCAGCTCTTGAACAGCCTTTGGTAATGCTCTGAGAGGCGAAAGATATACATCTGCTCATGCTCAGCGTTCCAGTTGCAGCGAATCCCCTCAAAACAGGCGGTGCCATAGTGGAAGGCATGGGTCATTATGCCTATCTTGGCCTCGGAGAGGGGCATGAACTTTCCATTGAAAAAGGCATATTGAGGCATGTGGTTCTCCTTTAATACATATGAATAGTGGCCATTATAAACCAGCATAGCTTGAAAAGACAACCTGCTATATTGACATAGGGCTATTAAGGGGTTTATAGGTAGTTTGCCAATTAGGCTGTTCAAAAAATGTAGCGCGAGGCTTTAGCCTCGCTTACAGCGCCCCTGAAGGGTCGCGCTATGATGATCTGGGGGTGAAATGTCCGCGAACTGGCGAAAACTAAGGGGGAAATCAAAATTAGGCAGCGTCGCCAATTGGCAGGGGGTGTAGCTATGAGCAAGTGGCTTGACAGATATAAAGCAATTATCGTCATCATGCTGGTCATGATAATCGTCGCTGGCGTTGCGGTGCTGCTATATAAGCATCCCTGGGATAAAAAACCTTTGGAAATAGTGCTCTTTGAACCGTCCTGTCAGGTCACTTTTTATGTTACTGGGGAGGTGGAAAGCCCGGGTATATATGTCCTTGATGATTGCAGTCCTTACATCCAGGATGCAGTCGATGCGGCGGGTGGATTTACTAGCTATGCCGATGAGGAGGCCTTGAACCTCGCTGCGCCTTTGGATAATGGAGACCTGATACATGTTGCCCGTCTCGGCGATGCCCCGCAAAGGGTGAATATCAATACCGCCGAGGCCTGGCTGCTGGAGGCGCTGCCCGGCATCGGCACTACGTTGGCAGGGCGGATAGTTGATTACCGCAACCAGAACGGCCCTTTCAACAATGTAGACGAACTGATGATGGTGGAGGGCATTGGTCAAGCGAAATACGATGGGCTGAAGGACTTGGTCACACTAGAGTAGAGCAGTAGAGCGAAAGAAGCCGCAACATAGCCGAAAGGCGGTGGAGCGAGAGAAATGGCGCTGGTATGTCTTAGCTTAGCCTTTGTCGTTGGCATCTATTTTGGCTCGCATTTTGCCATATCCTGGAGCGTTGCCCTTCCCATTATAGTTGCCGCCTTTATTGGCGCTCTCTTGTTGCGAAAAAAGGGACCCCTACTTTTGGTCGGACTGTGTATAGCTATTTTCCTGGGTGGTGTCATCAGGTTTGGTGCGGTGGCCAGCGGCGATGGGCTCCAGTACTACGTCGGCAACGGGAAGGTGCAGGTCGTTGGCGTCGTGGCTGAGGAGCCGGAGCCCAGCGATTCATCCATAGCCCTCATCCTCGCCGCCAGGGATATAGATGGAGAGAAGGTCAAGGGCAATGTGCTGGTGCACACCACGAGGTATCCCACCTATCAATACGGTGATTTGCTGGAGATGGCGGGGGAATTGGAGGGGCCTCCCGATGATCTCAATGGTTTCGACTACCGCGCCTATCTTGCCCACCAGGGCATCTACACCACGATGTATTACCCCGAAATTGAGCTTGTGGCCACCGGTCAAGGCCCGCAGCCCCTTCAGTGGCTCTATTCAATCAGGCATCGGATGGGGGAGGCACTGGGGGCATCGCTTGCGGAGCCTGAGGGTTCACTGGCTCAGGGCATCCTCCTTGGGCTGCGCCACAACATCCCCTCGTCCCTATATGAGGACTTCCGAATGTCGGGGACGGCTCATCTTCTCGCCATCTCGGGGCTTCATATGGCCATCGTCGCTGGCATCATCCTCGGCATCTCGGTGTGGCTTTTTGGCCGGCATAGACCGACGTATTTTATAATCACTCTTACCATTATCTGGATTTATGCTCTGCTCGCCGGTATGTCGCCCTCGGTGATGCGCGCTACTATCATGGTCAGCATTTTCCTTTTCGGTACGTATTTAGGCAGGCAGCGAAATATGAGCACCGCTCTGGCCTTTGCTGCAGCAGTGATGGTGGCGATCGATCCGCAGATACTATGGAGCGTCAGCTTTCAACTGAGTTTCACTGCAGTGTCAGGGGTAATAATACTCACACCCACGTTCCAGGAGTGGGGCCGAAAGACAAAAGCCCCGAATATAGTGGTTGATAGCTTTGCCTTTAGCCTGGGGGCGATTATCGCCACTCTGCCTATCATCGCCTACTACTTCGGTTATATCTCTCTGGTTAGTCTTCCCGCCACCTTTGTTGTCTTGTTTGCTCTGCCGGGCATCATCGTACTCTCATCACTGGTTGGTTTTATCGGTCTTTTCGCTCTGCCTGTGGCTCAAGTCATCGGGTGGGTCGATTGGCTCTTCCTGAAATACATGGTTGTGATTGTTGGGGGCTTTGCCGCTTTGCCCTATTCCTTCCTGGAGTTGGGCAGCATGGATGCAGTCTGGGTGTGGCTGTACTATGGCGTACTTGGTGGAGCGGTTCTAGCTCTGAGCAAGAAGGGAGCTTTCTGAGGGTCATGGCTGGTTTTGCTAGAAGGGTGCCGGCGAAGTGGCTGGTAATCCTGCTCCTTGTTATCGCCGTTCTGGTCTGGGTTGCTGCAGCGGTCGCCCCTGAAAGTGGCAAGCTCAGCGTTAGCATCCTCGATGTGGGGCAGGGCGATGCTATTCTCATCAACAGTCCATCGGGGCAGCATATACTTATCGATGGCGGGCCCAGCCCGGAGCGGGTGTGCCTTGAGCTGGGAAAGGCGCTTCCATATTGGGAGAGGACGCTCGAGCTGGTGGTGCTCACCCATCCCCATAATGACCATGTCACCGGGCTGGTGGAAGTGCTCCGACGGTATAACGTAAAGCAGGTACTGTATCCGGCCCTGGATTACGAGGCTGTTCTATATGATGAATGGCTGGGCGTGATCGATGAAAAGAACATTCCCTGCACTTCAGCCCAGGTGGGGCAGGTGATTGACCTTGGCAGTGGTGCAACTCTTGAGGTGCTTAATCCGCCGGCGGAGTTTCTTGAAGGTACCGAATCCGATATCGACAACAACGGGGTGATAACCCGCCTTGAGATGGGGGAGGTCAGCTTCTTGTTGACCGCTGACCATTTCGATGATTGCGAGCGATATCTTCTTCACCGGGGGATAGAGCTGAGAAGCACTGTGCTCAAGGTTGGGCATCATGGCTCAGACACCTCGACGTGCTGCCGATTTCTTGCCGCCGTCAATCCCGAAGTGGCGGTGATATCGGTGGGCGCCGACAATCCCTATGGT
>CAZYLE010000031.1:4601-12636 GCA_964648675.1 uncultured Dehalococcoidales bacterium | reverse complement strand
CCTTGAGGCTTGAAAACCTCCGCCCTTATTCGCCCCTCTATTTCCTCGGCAATCTCTTTGTGTTCCCTCAGGTAATCTTTAGCGTTCTCACGGCCTTGACCAAGACGGGCCTCACCATAGGAGTAGAAAGCACCAGTTTTCGTCACCAACCCCATCTCTGTCCCCAGGTCAAGGAGACTGCCCTCCCTGCTTATCCCCCGATCAAACATGATGTCAAACTCAGCGTTCTTGAAAGGAGATGCAACCTTGTTCTTAACCACCTTTGCTCTGACTCGGCTCCCAACTATCTGATCTCCCCTTTTAATGGTTTCCAGTCGTCTCAGATCGATTCTCACCGAGCTATAGAACTTGAGTGCTCTCCCCCCAGGGGTTACCTCAGGGTTGCCAAAGAAAACCCCCACCTTCTCCCGCAACTGGTTGATGAATATTACAGCGGTTTGTGACCTATGTATAGCAGCAGTAAGCTTTCTCAATGCCTGGGACATCAATCGAGCCTGAAGCCCAACATGGGCGTCTCCCATTTCTCCCTCAAGCTCTGCTCTAGGAACTAGGGCAGCCACGCTATCAATGACTACCACATCTACCGCGTTGCTTCTGACTAAAAACTCAGCGATCTCCAGTGCTTGCTCCCCGGTATCCGGCTGGGATATTAATAAACTATCCTCTCCCTCTATTTTAATACCGCAGTTAGCGGCATAGCGCTCATCGAAGACATGCTCTGCGTCGATATACGCTGCCTTGCCACCGCGTTTCTGAGCTTCAGCGATAACATGAAGAGCTAGAGTCGACTTCCCACTCATCTCCGGTCCAAAGATCTCGGTGACCCGACCCCGCGGTATGCCGCCAACGCCAAGGGCGACGTCCAATGCGATGGCACCAGTAGGTATAATATCCACTGCCATCATTCTCGAGGTCTCTCCAAGCCTTATTATCGAGCCTTTTCCAAATTGCTTTTCAATCTGGTTTATTGCCAAATCTAAGGCCTTCTCTTTCTCCGTCGTCATCTCGCCCCTGGTATCTAAAAATGAACCATCCAAAAAGAATGATAGCACAGCCACCTCGCTAAAACAAGAGGCAGTAGATAACAAAAACGAAAATAAGACTAAACTTACTTAAGCTGTATGAAAAAGTGCGTCAGGGACAAGCTTTTAGATATTATAGCAGTGTCCACTATTACGGTAAGCTAATAACAAACACCAAGAGAGTCTTGAGGAGCGCTTAACTAAATCACTAGGGTCAGAGCCTACCCAATAAAAGCGCCGCCCAACATACACTATCTATCTCTATTTGATTATAGCGTCCAGATAAATGACCAAACAGCTATGGTCGGGGTGAGAGGATTCGAACCTCCGACCTCTTGCACCCCATGCAAGCGCGCTAAACCGGACTGCGCCACACCCCGTTTTCTTAAGCGTAAATTATTCTATCAATACCCTCTTAGAATTGCAAGGGAGTGTATTCGTTGGTATGACTAGTAAGGCATATCACTTGTACGCCATTGTCTCTTCCATTGCGGTGTGCCTAAACCCTGAGCGCAGTGAACGTGAAGCGAAGCAATATCATATTTCCCCAACTGCACTGAGATGTAATGATACTCGCTTCACAGCTTGGTGTACACCCACCGCCGAGGCAGAGTCTCTTGACAAAAGGGTTACAATCCATCATAATATATTAGAACATATGTGCGATAAAGAGCGCAAAATCTTTCATGTTGACCTTGATGCTTTCTTTGCCTCTATAGAGCAGGTGCTGAACCCTGAGCTTAAAGGAAAGCCTATTGTAATTGGTGGTGAACCTCGCTCTCGTGGTGTTGTCTGTTCCGCCTCCTATGAGGCGAGAGCCTACGGACTTCGCGCTGGTATGCCATTGATGACAGCATATCGTCTCTGCCCCAGTGCGATATTTTTGAACGGCCGCTTCTCTCGCTATCGAGATGCTTCAGCAAGAATCATGACCATTCTCGCCAACTTCACTCCCTATCTGGAGGTTGGAGGCATCGACGAGGCCTATCTTGATCTCACCGGCTTCGAACCCCTCTACGGCTCCGCCCGAGAGACGGCACTAAGCATAAAACAGATGATAAAGAATAAAACTGGGCTCATCGCCTCGATAGGCATTGGCAGTTCTAAGCTGATAGCTAAGGTCGCCTCTGCATTATCAAAGCCGGATGGACTTCTTGAAGTAGCACACGGAGAGGAGCGCCCATTTCTCGCCCCCCTGCCTGTCGCCAAGCTCCCCTGCGTGGGCCCAAAGACAGAGCAATCGCTGAAGGCAATGGGGATCACCACCATTGGGGAACTAGCCAATTTCCCAGCCTCCCTTTTGAAGAGCAGCCTGGGTGCTCCGGGCGAGGTAATCCACCGCTATGCCATGGGGATCGATGAAAGGAGAGTCGAGCCCCCTCAGCCACCTAAAGCGATAAGTCGTGAGACCACCTTCATTAAAGACACCCTAGACCAACCTTTTCTTAAAGCGACCCTGTGTTACCTCAGCGAAAGGGTAGGCGCTGAACTGCGCCACAACGGCAGAAGTGCTAGGTGCATCACTCTAAAGCTTAGGTACGCCGACTTCTACACTATCACCCGAAGTCACACACTGAAGGAAGCAACGAATGCCGACTGGGTCATATTCGATACGGCGCGCGAACTTTTAGAGAAGGCTCTTCGCCAAAGGAGGCAGCAAGTACGCCTTATTGGCGTTGGTACATCGAGCTTAATCAGTGAGGTGAAGCAGTTCAACTTAGAGGATTGCTCCATAGAGCGCCAAGAGCGCCTGGACAGGACTATTGATTGCATCCGCAGTAAATATGGCTTCACCGCGCTCCAGAGAGGCCAAACACTGCTCCTCAGGGAGTTACTTCACACCGAGAACGGTGACTATATTTTAAAGGCTCCGTCCCTTTCCCGCTAGCATACCTGTATGATTCTTCTCAACAGCTAAGAAGGCCTCTGATACAGCCTCCCCAAACGGGATGGTTTTCAGTGGTAAGAATAGTTGAGCAAGACGGTGCGGCGAGACAATACTTTTTATATCCTTTCTTGACAAACTGCCGATGTTGTGAAAAATATGTTATTAATGTATAATAAAGGAGAATTTTGTAGAACGAAAATATTCAAGTGGAAGGAGAATAGATCAAATGAGTGACTTAATGACCGTCAAGGAAGTGGCTGAGTATTTAAAACTGAATTACATGACTGTCTATAAGCTGGCCCAAAAGGGAAGAATCCCAGCCTCCAAGATAGGTGGGAATTGGAGGTTCAAAAAAGAACTGCTGGACCAATGGATAGCTAAACAGTCAATAGTAGTGGAGGGGAGTGTGCTCGTTGTTGATGATGATCCCGGTGTACGAGAGATGCTTAGCGATATCATCTCCGAGCAAAGGTATAAGGTTATCGCCGTAGAGAATGGAGAGAGAGCCATTGAGGAAATGGAGCGGCAGCACTTCGATCTGGTTTTCCTAGATTTGGTGCTGCCGGGGATGAGTGGGGCGGAGGCCCTTGCCGCTATAAAGCAAAGGGATGACAAGGTGATAGTAGCTATCATCACCGGTTACGGCGATGATCCCATAGCCATGGAGGCAATGTCCTTAGGACCACTTCTCATGATTCGCAAGCCTTTCAGAGTTGATGATATCTTAGAGGTTGTCAGTATAATTAGTAGTGCAGCAAGACGATAGTGAGGGGAACGGAGTGAAAGCACTACGTGCTGCATTTATTAACTCCTTGAGAACCTGCATAATGCTCTTTAAAGGGGCGCCTCGCCGATGGTTCCAGCGACCATCCCAAATTAAGGATCACAGGCTAAGGGAAACGCTGGCGAGATACAGAGCTCTAATTGATGATATTAACGAGGTCTATGTGGTGATTCGAGGAGAGCGCATAGTCTTTGCCAATCAGAGATGCGCTGAGCTTCTAGGAAGATCAGTAGAGGACTTATCGAGGCAAAGCTTCTGGTCATACGTAGCCCTGGAAAGCATAGAGTATACCAAGCAAATCTACGAAGCTACCATGACAGGACAGACCGTTCCTGAGACCTGGGAGACTACCATCATCAACGAAGCTGGGGAGAAGTCACCGGTTGAGATCAGGTTCAAGAGGATTATTTATGAGGGCAAGCCTGCCTATGCTCTGCTAATAAGGGATGTCTCAGCGAGGAAGAAGGCTGAGGAAGAGATCATCCAACGCAGTAAAAGGCTTGAGGTGATCAGCGAGCTGACCAGGATCATTGGCTCTAGCCTAGACATCAGAGACATATACCAAGCCTTTACCAGCGGGGTCAGAAAAATCATCGATTTTGACCAAGCAAGTATTACTCTGATGGATGGGGACAAACTCAGATTCTTTGCCGTTTCTGGTGAGGTCGAAACAGGTTATGGTGAAGGAGACACAATTCCTCTAGTTGGTTCTACCACGGCATGGGTTATGGAAAATAAGAGGAGCAACATTGAGACAGATTTTACCCAGCAGATGCAATTTTCTATTGACGAGAAGCATCTTCTAAAGAGCGGCCTAAAATCGGCGATTCGCGTCCCCCTATTCTCCAAGGGTGAGGTCTTTGGCACCTTCAACCTTACTAGTCGACACCCTAATGCCTACGGTGAGAGGGAGATGGAGATACTGGAGCAGCTTGCCGGTCAGATAGCGGCAGCGGTGGAAAACTCCTTGTTGTTCATCCAAATAAGTGAACATGAAAATGATCTAAGCAAGGCTTACGCAGAGCTCAAAGCGGCACATGCCCTTATGATTCAGTCGGCGAATCTAAGGGCCTTAGGTGAGATGGCCAGTGGTGTTGCTCATGACTTCAATAATATGCTTTCAGTAATCCTAGGTCGGGCTCAGTTGGCTTTGGGTACTGCCAAAGACCCTAGGATCGTGAGAGATCTTCGAATTATCGAGCAGAGTGCTATTGATGGCGCCAAGACGGTACGCCGCCTCCAGGACTTTGCTAGAGTGAGAGTGGATCGAGAATTTGAAGTGCTGGATTTGAATGAAGTAGTGAGGGATGCCCTGCAGATGGTAGAACCCCGCAGGCTAGAGCGACAGGAATTGGACCGGATCGCGATCAACATCAGCGCTGAGATGGAGAAGGCAATTAATGTTGAGGGAGACTCTACAGAGCTACGAGAGGTCTTAACTAATATCGTCTTCAACGCTATGGATTCTATGCCCCAAGGTGGGAAGATCACTATAAACAGTAGGTTAGAGAACAGTTGCGTTGTTCTCTCCATTTCTGATACCGGTATTGGCATCCCCGATGATATAAAAGAGAGAATTTTTGACCCGTTCTTCACCACTAAAAACAGAGGAGGGCTTGGGATGGGGCTCAGTGTGGCCTATCACATTATTAGCAGGCATGGTGGGAGCATCAACGTAGATAGCCGTGTTGGAAAGGGAGCAACCTTTCATATCAAGCTGCCGTTGGCGGTCAGCACCGGCAAGAGGCTGCTGCTTCCAGAGGAGCCCACTTCTATAAAGAGGGCAACGATTCTTCTTATTGAAGACGATCCGCAGACCAACGAAGTTCTCAAGCTCATGATGGAACGGTTAGGCCACCGAGTAAAGGGGTTTACTAACGCTAAGGAGGCACTTAATACCTTTGACCAAGGCGAGAGCGATTACGACGTCGTAGTCACTGACATGGGAATGCGGGAAATGTCAGGGCGTGACGTTGCTAGGAGAATTAAGTGGATGAAGCCTGAGACTCCAGTAATTGTAATCACCGGCTGGGGGACACAACTCGACCCCGGGGAACTGAAGAGGGTGGGGATTGATGGGCTCATCTCAAAACCCTTTACCAAAGAAGCTCTTTCAGCAAAGCTAACCGAATTTCTCCCCACCAGCTCGGGGAGCGAGGCTTAATGATACCAAAGCGGGTAATACCTTAAGTCTTAACGATTGGTCAGACTACCACACTTTCCAGTAATATCTCGACCCTGCCCAATAAACGGACCTCGCTTGTGAGATAAAGAGATTACTATTACTGTCCATCACCAGAGATTAGCGAAGGTATACCTTCTGCAGCCTCCTCTAGCTCTCTCAGTCTTTCCTCCGCCTCCATTTGTCTCTTCTTTATGACGGCGGTGGAGCTTGATGCATTACGATAGAATTCCTTCAACCTAGGCACGTTGCTAAGCTTGGAGAAGATGAGCGTTACGCAGACGTCGCTGCCGGCTCTAGGATAGTCACCACTTCTGATTACAGCATCCTCTGCCATCTCCCTCATAAGACTCCCGAGTTCTCTCACCAGAGCTATATTCATTTCCCTCGATGGCGCGGAGATCATGTATAGAGCCTTTCCGGCATCCCTGGGATTAACGGTCACCGAAAGCTCACTTATTGCCTGTTCCACTGCCTCCAATCCCCTCTGAGTTTCTCTACCCTTTTTCCTGAAACTGCGTCTTCTCTCGAAAGGCAACCTGTTAGATACCGGCACAGAAGTGGTACCTACGCCTATGGTACTCCAGCCCTCCATAGTCTGCATTATGTCACCGGCATCGACAGTCTTCGCTCCAACATGACCTCGCTTCACCTCCTCACCAGCACAGAGCAAATCGTAGAATGGTGCCACTATTTCCTTGTTGATATTCTCCATGTTGTTTACTAGATTGGCATCCCTCTTAAGAAATCGCTCGTTGTCACAAAGAATCACCGCATCGGCGACAGAGTAGGTAGATTTAAGAGAGGTGGCAACATTGTAGATGGTCCTCTCCTCCGTGCTTTCCTCATGTACGAAGGGGAGAATAGCGAGGCAATAAACCGCTTTGTGTGGATATCGTTCCTTCAGCGCCTGGGTAAAAACTGGCATTGCTCCAGAGCCTGTGCCGCCAGCAGTGCCAGCAACAACTAAAAAGGCGTCTGTCTCATAGAACCTTTCTCCCGTTCTTACTGCATCGATCACCTTGTAGCTATCTGCCTTTGCCACCGCAGCACCAGCCTCGTTTATCTTCCCCACGCCGTGACCGCCAGTCTTCCTACCCCCGATAAGAATTCGATGTTGGAAATCGCCACTTATAGTGCGCAGCCCTGTCAGGTCAGCTTGATCGGTATTCACCGCATACACACCAGTGATTATCTCAATCCTTCGATTTGACCTCGCCTTCCTACCCAACCTGGCAAACTCATCGGCAATCCTACCGCCACACTGACCCAGTCCGACGACAACTAGTCTCATGCTACACCTCCATTCTTTTGCTATCTTTCCTTATTAAATTAAGAGCCATTTTTTCACAATTACCCCCCCCTGTCAACCCTCATTAAACCGCTTGGTAACATCTCATTCGTTTACTTATACCATCCGAACACACCTCCCCATTGCATTACTGACGGAGCTTACCGATAGTCTGTAGCAAACCAATAACTTCTCCCATGTCTGCCTAATAAGAGCTTGAATGAACTAAAAAATGCTGAAGGGAGGTACCGCAGGGGTAGTTCTCTTATGGGCGCTTCTGGCCATCATAGCCTCAACCCTTTCTCTCACCCCCTCCATTGCCACACCACTGGTAAGATAGCGATCAAGCTCCTCATAGGTAATACCCATCTCCTCCTCATCTGCTTGCCCCTCCCAAAGGCCTCCTGATGGAGGCTTATCGATGATCTCTTTGGGGACACCAAGATAGCTCGCCAACTCCCGAACCTGGCTTTTCACCAAATTCCCCAAGGGCGAGATGTCTACGCCGCCATCGCCATACTTGGTGAAGTAGCCGACAGATATCTCGCTCCTATTACCGGTACCCACCACCAGATATCCGAGCCGATTTGCCAGGTAGTATAGAGCGAGCATTCTCAACCTAGGCTTCAGGTTAGCCTCAGCGAGTTTTCTGCTGGCAGGATCGAATTCGCCAACAGGCAACACCCCCAGCAACGATTCGTATACCTCATCCAGAGTGATAGTCCTAATAGGAATTTGGAATTTCCCAGCAACTGCACGGGCATCCTCAATATCGGCTTCGCCACTGTGGCAGGGCATGACTACCGCCAGGCAGTCCTCCGGAAAGGCTCGCTTACACAGAACAGCGGTCACCGCAGAATCGAGGCCC
>CAZYLE010000031.1:0-4591 GCA_964648675.1 uncultured Dehalococcoidales bacterium | reverse complement strand
AGCCAAAGACCACCCCCTGGAGCCCCGCTCCTGACACCTGTTCCCCTATCCAAGCTATCAGTTTGTTTGCCAATTCTTCCATAAGCAACAGTTGACCGACCGGATTGCCTGAAGTATACTCCCCAGACAGGTATCAAGTCAAAGGACTGCAAGAGCGAATGGACACCATAATCCTCATCACACTGATTGTCGCTGTCGTCGTCATCATTATCCTGCGCCTGGTGTTCCGATCCTACAGGCTACGGCAGGCGAGCAATGAAAACCAGCAGCCAGAAAAACCAATATCTTCACTGGAAATGACCACCCCGACGGCAGAGAACACACCACCAGAAATCGAGGCGCGAGCCGAAAGGCTCGAAGCAACACACCCGCCGGATAAAGCGATCCCGATAGTGCATCACACTCCTACCCATGCAGACGCTGGGCTCGAAAAGGCAGTCGAGGTCTTCCATCTTTACAAATCCTTCGGCGGCAGGGAAGTAGTCAAGGACGTGTCATTCAGCCTAGCGACGGGAGAAGTCTTCGGCCTGGTAGGGCCAAATGGCGCAGGCAAGACTACAACGATAAGAATGCTGATGGACATTATCAAGCCAGATTCAGGAGGGATCAGGCTCTTTGGTCAGCCCCTGAACGAGGACGCCAAGAACAGGATCGGCTACCTTCCCGAGGAGAGAGGTCTATACCGCAGGATGACTGTCTTCGATTCCCTTGTTTACCTAGCCAGCCTGAAAAATATAGAGACAAGGGTTGCCAAAGAGCGGGCGGAGGAGCTTCTAAAGCAAGTGAATATGTTCCCCCACCAAGGTAAAAAGATAAGTGAGCTCAGCCGCGGCATGGGTCAAATCATCCAGTTCGTAGTCACTATTGCGCATAATCCTGACCTGATCGTCCTTGACGAACCTTTTGCCGGTCTCGATCCGATAAACAGGCAACTTTTAAAGGATATCGTTCTCAATCTGAGGGAGCAGGGCAAAACAATCATCCTGAGCACACATATGATAAACGAGGTCGAGGAGATGTGTGACCGAATTATGATGATCGATCAGGGGCTTGCGGTCCTCTACGGTGAACTAGCCGAGATAAAGTGGCGCTACCGCAACAACTCGGTGTTTGTGGAATGCGATGGCGACATCGGCGAGCTGGCGGGCGTGAGCGGGAGACAGGCACACGGCAAGCACGTAGAGCTATTTTTAGAAGGCGAGACCCCGCCTCAAGCAATACTCGGCCAGCTAATAGAGAAAAACATCATGGTCAACCGTTTCGAGGTCTCTACCCCTTCATTGAACGAGATCTTCATTCAGGTAGTACAAAACAGACGATGAAGAAGACCTGGCTCATCGCAAGACACGAGTTTTTAACCACCATAAAAAGGATCGGCTACATCCTTTTCACCATAAGCTTCCCCGTGCTCGCCGTTCTGGGAATACTGATCTATGCAGGGGTGACATACCTGGTGATCAGCCCTCCTCCAGAGACGCAAGAGATCGGTTACGTAGACTACACCGGTCTTTTCGACGACTTCACCGACAGCCAAGAAGGGGTCGTCTTTGTTGCTTACCCAACAGAAGGGCAAGCAATGGATGCTCTGTTTCATGGGAACGTCACCGAGTATTTTGTAGTGCCCGACGACTACATGGACACCGGGCAAATCATCAGGTATACCACCGCCAGAGAGTTGGAGCTGCCCGAGACGACGATCGCACGAGTTGAGGACTTCCTGGTGGCCAATATCCTCAGCGGTCAGGTCAGCGAGGAGCTGGTAGAGAGGGCGCAGAATCCGTTGCTGCCAGTTTCGATTCGACTGGACCCCGAAACGGGCCTCATTGCACCGCCGGTGAACCCGCTCACCGCCTTTGCCCTGCCTTATGGTTTCGGACTGCTATTCATGCTCTCACTCTTCGTCACTTCAGGCTTCTTGCTTCAGGGGGTCAGCGAAGAGAAGGAGAACAGACTCATCGAAATCTTGCTGTCCTCCGTTTCGGCGAGACAGCTCATGACTGGGAAGGTGTTGGGGCTCGGCACCGCCGGACTGCTGCAGATCGCTATCTGGCTCCTCACCATCGTCATCCTCGGCGCTGTCGCTCCAATCCCTGGCCTCAGCATCCCTGTCGGTATCATCGTCCCGTGCATCGTATACTTCACCCTGGGCTATCTTCTTTTCGGCACTATCTGGACCCTCCTCGGCTCCGTCGGCTCTACCGCCAGGGAGAGCAGCCAGTGGACGATTATCGTAGTCATGCCGGCGATAGTCCCCATAATGCTGATTGGCCTGTTCGGAGCTAATCCCCATCACGTGATCTTCACCGTGCTCACCCTTTTTCCGCTCACCGCCCCGATAACGGCGGTGATGAGGCTCAGCGCCGGCACGCTCCCAACATGGGAGCTGCTATTGAGCATCGTCATTCTCATCGCCTCGATTCTGGGAGCGATATGGCTTGCAGCCAGGGTCCTTCGGACGTTCCTCCTCATGTATGGCAAGAGGCCTAGCCTCGGTGAAATCTGGAGATACATCCGAGAAGGCTAGCCCCCTTCTTTCGCCCTTTATTATTATTCTGATCCCGCAGTTTTATGTCATTCTGAGGGAGCCCTTCGCCGCTGTCATTCTGATCCTTCGCAAAGTAAAGGGGAAGTATCTAACACAACTCAGGATAAACTTCGTGCCCGAAGAATCTCTAAGATCCTATATAGACCCTCCTATTGCTAGTATTACAAACGAAATCGACCTCAAACTCGAATGGTGATAGAATAATGTCAACACCATGGGAGAAAAAATGTATGACGTTATCGTTATCGGGGCAGGACACGCCGGCTGCGAGGCGGCCCTTGCCGCGGCAAGGATGGGCAGCAGAACCCTGCTTCTCACCATGAACCTGGACAACGTAGCCCTCATGCCATGCAATCCATCCATCGGGGGACCGGCTAAAGGGCATCTAGTGCGTGAGATAGATGCCATGGGCGGCGAGATGGCGCGTAACATCGACCGCACTTTGATCCAGATCAGGATGCTAAACACAGGCAAGGGACCGGCGGTTCAGGCACTGCGTGCCCAAGCAGACAAGAAGCTGTACAGCCTATCCATGAAACACACCTTGGAGCGCCAGCAGAACCTCGATGTAAAACAAGCGCTTGCCGAGGAGATCGGGGTGAAGGACGATTCCATCTGGGTGAAAACGAGCATTGACTGGGTGTATCAAGGAAGGAGCGTGGTACTCACTACCGGGACATCGCTCTGCGGTCGAGTTATTGTTGGTGACAAGAGCTATTCGGCCGGGCGAGCCGGGGAGTTTCCTGCGGAAAGGCTCTCTGACAGCCTTCGCTCACTTGGTCTCATCCTAGGAAGGCTTAAGACAGGGACACCACCCCGCATCGATGCCCGAACCATTAATTTTGAGAAGACCATTATCCAGCCGGGAAGCGAGAGCCCGCTCTACTTCAGCCTGTGGGGCCCCCCAGCAAGCGATTCCAGGTTCCCTTCTCCAAATCCCATCTATCCTTTGGCTCCTTCCGCATGGAGGCCCCAGTTGCCGTGCTATCTGGTCTATACCAATGAAAGAACCCACGAGATAATACGTAACAACCTGGACCGTGCTCCACTATTCACTGGACTCATTAAAGGGGTTGGTCCCCGTTATTGTCCCTCAATAGAGGACAAGATCGTCAGATTTGCCCATAAAGAGCACCATCCCCTCTTCCTCGAACCAGAGGGCTGGGAGACAAACGAGGTCTATGTTCAGGGAGCAAACACCAGCCTTCCCGAGGATGTGCAGCTTGAGATGCTGCGCACCATCCCAGCCCTGAAGCAGGTGGAGATGATACGAGTAGGCTATGCCATCGAATATGATTATGTGCCACCCAGCCAAATATCAGCTACGCTCGAGGCAAAGTGCCTTCCGGGCCTGTTCCTCGCCGGTCAAATCAATGGAACCACAGGATACGAGGAGGCAGCGGGGCAGGGGCTGCTAGCAGGGATAAATGCCGCCCTCAGGGCAAAAAGAAAACCTCCCTTTTTAGTGCGCCGCGACCAGGGCTATATTGGAGTGATGATAGACGACCTGATAACCAAGGAGATTAGTGAGCCCTATCGACTACTGACTTCGCGGGCGGAGTATCGCCTTCTGCTTCGCCAGGACAATGCCGACCTCAGGCTCACCCCCCTTGGCTATCAAGTGGGACTCATCGATAGGGATCGCTATGAGACAGTGGAGGAAAGACGACGGAAGATTGTTGAGGAGCTCGAGAGGCTGAAGAAGAGCTATGTTGCCCAATCAGAGCGCAGCATCAAAGCCCTGGAATTCCTGCGTCGGCCAGAGGTGAGTTACCAAGACCTGGTTTCCCTGGGTTATGGCTCCCCGAGTTTAACAGGCAATGTCGCCGAGCAGGTGGAGATCGAGGCAAAATACGAGGGCTATATCCAGAAGCAAAGGACAGCGGTGGCACGGATGGCGAGGCTTGAGCAGATGCAGATACCTGAAGGGTTCGATTACGATGCTATTGCCAGTCTGCGCTATGAGGCACGGCATAAGCTGAAGATTTTCCGGCCAGTGACATTAGGCCAAACCTCCCGCATCGATGGCGTCACCCCCGCTGACAT
>CAZYLE010000030.1:0-12826 GCA_964648675.1 uncultured Dehalococcoidales bacterium | reverse complement strand
GTATAGATGGCTACCCATAGGTCATCATCCTGAGCGAAGTCGAATTCCGCCTCCTGCAATTGCTGAGAGACCTCACTGCCGAGCGCGTTGAGACGCTCGGGGCGGTTAAGGGTGAAATAGGCGATGTGGCCCTTCTTTTCATAGATTATATATGACATGTTGATTACCCCCTTGCATTTTTATTGCGCTGGATGCCGGCCATGCACCCCACTATTGATTACTCTTGGCTGTTTTAACCAACGTGTATTAGGCACTCTGTTCCAAAGGATGGCACATGGGCCCTGAACCTAAGGTATGAAACGACTGTCCACCTTAAGCAAAACACTAAATTGGCCTGCTGTGACACTCAGTACATCAAGGCTCACCCATCTCCGGCTAGCGCATTTTCCAGACGGGCTTCCTCTTCTCGGCGAAGGCAATCGCTGCTTCTCTGGCATCCTCTGAACCCCAGACTGAGTCTATCAACGCCCCGGCAAGCCGGCGGGCGTAGTCCATGGGCACCTCGGTGCCGAGCTTCACTACTTGCCTGGCGGCCCTTACGCCCAGTGGGGAATTGCCGCAGACGATTTCTGCCATGCCGAGGGCTGTTGGCATGAGATCCGCCAGCGGCACTACCTTGGTGACCAGACCCACGCGATGGGCCTCTTGGGCATCTATGGGCTCGCCGCTGAGGATCAGCCACATGGCATTGCTCTGCCCGATGAGACGGGGCAGGGTGAACAGGCCGGTTACGGGCATCAGGCCGACCTTCACCTCGGCCATGGCGAAAGTGGCGTTCTCGGAGCAGATGCGGACGTCACAACGCTGCGCCAGCTCAAAGCCGCCACCGTAGCAGATGCCGTTTATGGCGGCGATGGTCGGCTTGCTGATCTCAATGGGTGCCGGCGCCCTCCCTGGAAGAATCCTGTCGCCCTCACGGCCGCGCTCGGCGGCGTCCTTAAGGTCCAGCCCGGCGCAGAAGGCCCTGTCGCCGGCCCCGGTATAGACGGCTACCCATGCGTCGTCATCCTGGGCGAAGTTGCTTTCGGCCTCTCGCAACTGCTGTGACAGCTCCCTCGACAAGGCATTTAGACGCTCGGGGCGGTTGAGAGTGATGTAAGCGATATGGTCCTTCACTTCATATGTTACATACGACATGGTGCCTCCTCCTTGCTTTAATATCATAGTGCATATCAGCTACGAATAAAGGCTCGCCCGTCGCCAGCTAGGGCTGGCCGTATTTCTCGCGGAAAACAATATCGTTAAGCTCTTTCCGCCTTGGCGCTATTGCCTCTTCAGCAGGATAGCCCAACGGCGTTAATTCTACTACCACAACCCCTTCGGGAACTTGCAGGATTTCCTCAACCTTCTTTGCATCGAACAGGCCGATATGAACTGTACCCAGTCCCAACTCGTGGGCTTCGAGTGTGAGGTTCTGCATGGCCAGCGCCACATCGAACATGAACCAGTCGCCCTTGCTGGTCATAACCTCTCCCCTCTTGAAGCCTGACCTGCCAAGCTGGGCGCAGGCCACGATCACCACCGGGGCACTCCGCACCGCATCGGCGGCGGGATTGCCAGAGCTCAGCGCCTCCGATATCCTCGCCCTGGCCTCCGGTTCTCTTACTACCACAAACCTCCAGCACTGTGTGTTTGCCCACGATGGTGCCCAACGGGCAGCGTCAAGCACCGTCTCCAGGTCCTTATCGCTTACGGGGTCGGCCTTGTACTTCCTGATGCTGCGGCGGCCCTTTATGGCTTCCATCACATTCATCGTTCCAATCCTTTCTATTTGACCAAATATTGCACCATCAACCATAGCCCGGGGGCACTTCATAGCACACCTTACCCCGCTGCTATAGGTTTCCTAATGCGGGGTTAGTCTACCACCTTGAGGCAATTAGCTGCAATAGAACGCCTACCCACCACAAAAAGTAGCTCAGGGGATGGTGCTGACTGCCTGGGACCGCGTAAATGCTATAATGATGTCATTGATGTAGAAGGAGAAAGCGTATGGAAGGTATCTCTGATGTGATAGCCAAGGTAATATCCCAAAAGGGGACCTGCTCTGCCGGGCATAGAGTTGGCGATGAATTCATCATTGGACAGAAGACCCCGCATGGCTTATGTTCGTGGGCCTTCTACACTTTGTTTCCATTTGCTGAGGTATTGCAGTTCGGTGGCTCATTCCCCTGGGAGGACAAACCAGATAAGACTACCGTTGCCTGTCCCGATCCAGCAAATCCAGTGGTGTTTGAATTAAGGCGAAGAACATCATAAAAAAGGGGGGCCGAGCCAAAGCCATAGGTTTTATCCAACGATTGACTTACGGGAGCGTGCTATGTCACTGGATAGACAGCATCACATGCCGAACGAAACCCCTTTCGCCATGGACTGGCAATGTGTTACCATACATAATTGAGTATTCTAAGCGCTGAGGTGAAATGGCGGCAGCAAATACAAAAAGCGGCGGGCAAAAACTCCGTCCCATCCTAGGGGAAAAAGAGTCTGACAAGGTCATCTTCCATCACGAATGGTGTAAATGTTGCAATATATGCGTTGCCTTCTGTCCAAAACAAGCATTGGCCATGGACGAGAATAATTACCCCCAACTTGTGGCTCCAGAGCGGTGCGGTTCCTGTGGCCTTCACACGACGCGGCAATTTAGCGTATTGCCCGTTTGTCAAAGAGGATAGTAGTTCCGAAAATGAACCGCGGTCATGTTCTGCCCGGGGTGTAGAGGGCGTCCATGGGAAAGACAGCTGTAGTGGGGGTAAATCGCGCCGACAGCGAGATAGTAATCCTAGCCCAAATAATGGCGGTGCTGGAGGCATGATGGAACAATGTTCTTTGGTTAACTGATATTAAGGAGGCGAGAATGAGCGAAACACAGAAAGTAATGCTGGAGATAGAGGATGGTATAGCCACCGTCACCCTAAACCGCCCCGAAGTGCTGAACGCCATGAATGCCGAGATATGGCAGGGGCTGGTAGATGTGGCCAACACAATAAAGCGGGAGCCAGAAGTACGGGTAGTAATCATTACCGGGGCCGGTGACCGCGCCTTTTCCTCTGGGCTCGACCTTAAGGCGGCGGCGGAAGGGAAGGCCTTTCCTGACATTCCTATACGGCAAGGGCCTGACGTCCTTACCACACTGAAGTATTCTTTTACTGTGTATGAGGAGCTGTCGGTACCGGTGATAGCAGCCATTCAGGGCTACTGCTTCGGAGCCGGACTTCAACTGGCTGTAGCCTGTGATTTCAGGATTGCTTCCGAGGACGCTCAGTTAGCTATCCTCGAAGTAAGCCGGCTGGGAATCGTCCCGGATGTGGGAGGAACCCAAAGGTTGCCCCGTTTGGTGGGGCCCAGCCGTGCCAAGCTAATCCTAATGACAGGGCGGCGAATAGATGCCCAAGAGGCTCTGAGAATAGGCCTGGTAGATGAGGTTCACCCTAAGGATAAGTTTATGGAGGCGGCTAGGAGCTTAGCACGGGAGATTGCTGCCCTCAACCCTGCTGCGATCCAAGGGGTCAAGCGGTCGGTCAATGTAGCTATGTCTCATAGCCTGGAGGTAGGACTTGCTTTCGAGACGGCTACCGCCCTAAGCGTCCCTGCGGTGGCAGAAAGGGTTGTCGATGCTGCCAAATCCTTCTCGGACAAGAGGAGCAAGCAATCTGGTTGAGCAGCGTCTACGGGCAGTGAGGGTAATTGCCGCAGCTCTGGTGGAAGTGCAAAATGAGCCATGACAAGGTCAGGGAAATAGAGGCAAAGATAGCTGACTTGAAGGCTCGGTGGCCGGCTCACTCAGTGCCGATATCAATGTGGCAGGAACTGGAAGACCTAGAAGATGCGCTGGAGAAGGCAAAGAGAGAAGCTAACGCCAGGCAGGATGGCTCCGGGTAGTTAGAATAACATCGTCCATATATTGCGGAAGCAATCAGGACATGTAATTATGCTGATTGGAGGAATAAATGAAGATATCAGTCTGTGGCAAGGGCGGCAGCGGCAAAAGTACCATAGTCGCTCTACTGGCGGGTGAAGCTCGGTCCAGAGGCTATCAAGTGCTGGTCGTTGACTCGGATGAGTCAAATGCTGGACTTTTCCGCATCCTCGGCTTCGATCAGCCGCCGGTACCCCTGATGGAGATTGTCGGCGGTAAGAAGAAAATAATCAGCACACTAAGAGACCCTGCGGCAAGCGATCTGGGGCCAAGGGCGATGGTGCTGACTCAAGACCGCATCGCTATCGAAGATATTCCCGCGGAGAATGTGGTTGAAAGGGACAATCTAAAGCTGGTATCCGTAGGAAAGATACTTCAAGCCCTGGAGGGCTGTGCCTGCCCCTTTGGAGTGCTGAGCCGGGAGTTCTTGAAGAGGCTCGACGAGGGGGAGAACAGCCTGGTCATTGTCGACATGGAGGCGGGCGTGGAGCATTTCGGCCGAGGGGTAGAAGAGAGCGTGGATGCCGTGCTAATGGTGGTCGAACCTTCCTTCGAGTCTGTGGAACTGGCCGGGCGGATAAGAAGTCTGGCTATTGGCACCGGCATTAACAACGTATCGGCAATTCTAAACAAGGTTCCGTCGGATGATATAGCTTCAAAACTGGAAGCTGAGTTGGCCAAGAGGTCTATCGATGTGATCGGTTGCATCCACCATGATTCAGAGCTGCTCGATTCTGGCCTGGAAGGTAAGTCTCTCCGTGCCGGTAGAGCAGCAGACGAAATCAGGGGCGTGTTGGACTCGGTGCTCTCATAAGCGAGCGGGTAGGGACGTCGTCATAGCAACCTCAGTGGTAGTAGCAAAAGGGGGTATTCAAAGATGTGCCTAGCAACAGCTTTTGTCGTCGGCGGAGCAGGGAAGCCAATTCTAGAAGAAGTCTCCTACATGCAACTCGATGGTGATAATGTGCAAATGGTGAACTTTTCAGGGGAGAAGAAGGTTATCCAGGGCAGACTAATCGAAGTGGATTTTTTCGCCGAGACACTGCTACTGGAGCAGTATGATACCTCTACCGCCTAAGTGAGTCTAGGAAACGCAGAGTAAATGCCCAAGCCGATTGAGTGCCCCATACATCACGCGTTCAAGCCATGAGCTTTTAAATTCGGAAGATGTCTTATATCCACAAGATATTGAAGGAGCCAGTCTGAGCGCCCCGAAGGATACGAGAAAGCAGATTGGGGATTAAGTGCTGGCGGCCTGCTCTCGAAGACGGCGCTCCTGTGCACACTCCAGCGGCTCACTCCTCATCAGGATACCGAAGCACCTATTGCAGGATAGGCACTTGGCAGGTCCCCCCTCGCCCTTTCGCCAGCGGTCGATCAAACCTGGCTCTCTGATGAGGGGACGGCACATCGAGATGAGGTCGGCATCCCCACTGTCCACTATGCTTTGCGCCGTCTCCAGGCTGCGTATACCTCCAACTACCATTACCAGCACCTTGACCGCCTGTTTAACCGCAGCAGCTCTCTCTCGAAAGTATGCTCGCTCAGGGTCGCCCTCTTTCGTCGTCCGTATAAACTGGCCAACACCCCCGCTGACCTCTATGGCCTCGATGCCATTCTCGGCCATCTGGCGTGCTGTCTCCACACCTTCAGCCAGGGAAAGACCTCCCTCAGTATCGTCTTGCACCCCGAGCTTGACCATCAATGGAAAGTCGGCCCCTATCGCCTGGCGCACCCTTTTTGTAACCTCGATGTGAAACCTTCTCCTGTTCTCTGCGCTACCTCCCCATTTATCGGTGCGTAGGTTGAATAAAGGCGACAGGAACTGGCTCATCAGGTAGCCATGGGCCCCGTGAAGCTGAACCGCGTCAAAACCCGCTTCTCTGGCCCGCCTTGCAGCCGATGCGAAGTCGGAGATAATCGACTCTACTTCCTCGTCGCTCATCTCCCGATGCGGTGTATTCATGCTCTGTATCTGGGACACAGCCAGGTTAGCGATGCCCTTCGGTGGTAGATAATGGGAGTTGATGCCGGCGTGGACTATCTGCAGCGCAATTTTCGCACCTCCTTCGTGTGCTGCCTGTACCAACCGCCGCAGGCCAGGGATCATGTCATCGGTATGAACACCATACTGGCCATGTATGGCCTGACCGAGGGGTGAGATAAAGGCATATCCAGTCATTATGAGGCCAACTCCACCTTGCCCAAGCTGTCGGTATACCACCACCGAATTATCGGTGGCCACCCCAGATTCGTCTGCTGAGGCATCCCACGTTGCCGACCTGACAAAGCGATTCCTCAGTTCCAGCTCGCCGATTCTATAGGGTGCAAACAGGTCTATTGACATACTTCTCCTCCTTTTCCAACGAACGATATCGAAAATTGCACATTACAACAAATACCCCTCCGTAAGCTATCTCTGTCAATGCAACAGGAACTTGTTAAGGGGATGCCTAGTAGCCAGCCTTGGCAATCCCTTGGAAGGTGGACTACAGCGAGCTGTCAAGCCCAAGACTCCAGAATTTAGACCTATCACAAAGTCAAACCCTTGCTATCTCTTCTTCATGACAAAAAACGCCGAGCCGTACCACGGCTGATACTTTTTATACATGTCTACCTCATGTTGCTGACCATCGAGTACCTTAAGCGCTGCCAAGTCACCACCATACTTCTCCCGAAGCTCACCGAGCCGGCTCTGCAGCGGACCGAAGTACTCGAACCACCAGAAGTCCTCAGGTAAGGCGAAATGCCCGAGGAGGTCATAGCCGAATGATGGTATCCGTTCCAGGTACTCTGGCACGGTCCTTATACCCGAGTAGATTCCCTTCCAGTAGTCGTAAATCTCCTGCGGGGGGCTGGGACGCAACCAGGCCATCTCATGCGCCACCAGGAACCCGTTGCGCTTAATGAAGCGCCGCCACTCTCTCAGCCCCCTTTCAAAACCCATCAACCACATGGAGCCCTCAGCCCAGATGATATCGAAGCATTCGTCAGAAAATTCCATCTGGAACATAGAGCAGTTTACCGTTTTCACACGGTCAGAGAGCCCTGCCTCTTCGACCTTCTTCACAAGTTCGTCCAGGTCGGACTGTCGGATATCCAATCCTATTACCTCCCCATGACTGAGCCTCGCCAGTTCCAGGGTTGGGCCACCACGGCCACAGCCAATGTCGAGGATGCGGGGCTTGTCCAGTTGGGGGAGCATGTGGAACGCTTTTCTGGTGTATTCAATCCTTCGGGAGCCATATTCAGGAATGGCTTGACGTATCTCAGACTCTATGTCATTTGTCATTGCCTGCCCAACCGCACCCGCTGTTGTTTGCCCGGTGTGCTCATACAAGCAAGATTCTATCGTTTGGTTCAGCGACCGTCAATGACAATTCCAGTTCTCCTACCTCTGACATCCCGACATATATTGGTTATTTGCAAATCTGGTTGAATAATTCAGCCACACTAATGAAAAGCTGGGTCTCCCTATTTTCATATTCTATGCCGTCTTTGGCATCACAGCTACCGCCACTAAGCTTACCTCATTTTGCACCCGTGCCTTAATCCTTCAATCACTGATTTTAGACCCGAGATGTGATACAATGGCGACTAATGCAGGATAAGGTAGGCTAAGAAGCCTTGATATTAAAGCAAGAAAGGAAGAGGAATGTACGGCTATGCAGGGACGGTACTGACGGTTAGCTTGACTGATGGAAGGGTGAAAAAAGAACCACTGCCAGAGGACCTCGTCCGGGACTGGATTGGAGGTGAGGGATTTGGCGCCAAATTGCTATGGGAGAGAATCAAGCCAGGAACGGATGCTCTATCCCCCGAAAATGTATTGATAATAACGACCACTGCCTTCAGTGGTACAGTGTTTCCCCCAGGTTCACGGATCCTAATAAACTACAAATCGCCTCTTACCGGGTTTTATGGGCAAAATGGCATGGGTGGAAGCTTTGCGCCGTATCTCAGGTTTGCCGGTTATGACGTGCTAATTATTGAAGGGAAAGCTGAAAAACCGGTGTATATCTTTATTGATAACGATGAAGTAGAGATAAGGGACGCAAGCCATCTTTGGGGCAAGCTGGGTTCGGAGACGGATGCGTTATTGCAAGATGAAGTAGGTGATACCAATATCCAGATCATACGTATTGGCCCCGCGGGAGAAAAATTGAACCGTTTGTCCTGCATGACCTCCGGGTATAATCGGGCGTTTGGCAAGGGGGGTAATGGAGCGGTGGCGGGATCGAAAAACCTCAAGGCAATCGTTGTCAGAGGCAGAGGCAGCCTACCGGCCTATGACCCGGCGGGGCTGAAGCAGGTTGCCACCAAAGTCTACAGAAGCTGCAGACAAGGGGCAGGCGCGTTTCTCAGTCAGTATCATCTTCATTGGGGTAACTCACTCTATGCTACCACTATGGGCATCCCCAGCCGCCACTTTCAGCAGGGCTACTGGGACAAGGGGGAGAGTCTGTACCATGAGAACCTAATGGAACAGCTCTACACCGGGGAAAGCTACTATTGCTGGGGCTGCCCTCCCCGGAGTGGAAAAGTCCTGTCACCGAAGAAAGGCCCCTATAAGGGGCACAAGGTTGACGTGAAGATCGAGGCGGATTGGGCGTGGGGCTACAACATGATGATTGACGACCTCGATACGCTCTGTGAGATTTGGCACCTGTGTGGTGAATACGGAGTCGATATCAACGGCAGCGCGGAATGGGCGGGATGGCTGGCCGAGTGCCAGGAGCGGGGTATTCTCACCGCCAAGGACTGCGGGGGATTGGAGGTGAGATATGGCGATGGTGAGTCGTGCATCAGGCTACTTAAGGCTATTTTCGCCCGAGAAGCGTTTGGAGACATTCTGGCTGAGGGGCCCAAAATAGCGGCAGAGAAAGTGGGCAAAGGAACAGACAGATACGTCATGCACTGTAAAGGCTCGCCGCTGGAATCTGAGGAGTTCAGGGCAGACAAAGCGCTTTTGCTCAGCACGGCTACGACGGAGAGGGGTGGTTGCGTCAATAGAGGCTGGACCTACGGTGTTACCTACGCCAGCATACTTCAGTCGGATGTCACCGGGCTCACTGAGAAGCCCGACCCGCTGGCGGAGAAAGGCGTGGCCAAATGGATGAAGCCCTACAAGGAGATGGTCCCGGGGATTCTCAACACCATGGGAGGCTGCCTTATTATGTGGTGGTTTGGCCTATTTACCGCTGCGGATGTGGTAAAAGGATACAAACACTTGACTGGGCGTGATATTACCATCGAGGAAGGCCTCAAGGTTGGTGAGAAGGTCATCAACCTGTCAAGGGCATTCAACGCGAGAGAGGGCTTTGACAGGAAGGATGACACTATGCCACAGAGGTTTCTTGCCGAGCCAGTGAACGGGGGGCCTATGGACAGGGCACGCGTGGATGACTTCGATGCCATGATAGATGAATACTACACCGAGGCCGGCTTCGACCTGAAAACGGGGTGGCCTACCCGGGCTAAGCTCGAGGATTTAGGGCTGAAGAACGTTGCCGACGAACTGTACGCTAAGGGCAGGTGAGAGGGCTGAAAGAAGCTGATCACTTTATCGTTACCTCGGCAGACATGAATCTGGCGAGAAAAGCCATTAGATTAAAAATGAAAGGAGAGAAAGCATGGCGTGGAAAGTAAAAGCTAAGTGGTATGAGACCTGCGCAGCACAGGGACAGTGCGCCCACTACTTCGGCCGGGACCGGGAAGACCCGTGCAAGTCCTTCCAGTTGTTCGACATCACAGAGGGCGAGATCGATGGTGTGGACGTGAGCGGCGTCAAGGTGATGACCTTTGCCGACCTTTTCTCCTCGACATTCGCCGGTTTGATGGGCGAGGGTGGCGAAGGCGGCATATACATCAGCGACAAGGCCACCAAAAAGCAGAGGAAGGTTCTGGAGCCATTTTTCGCCAACAACGTGCCCGGCTGGCTGCTGACGCGAAAGGTGCTTGGGGTAAGGTACGTTCCCATCAACGTGAACAAGGAGGACAACACCTACCACATCACCATGCCCTACGGCGAGATCAAGATGACGCCGACGGCCGGCCTCGACGGGAAGCCGGTTCGTGTAGAGAACTCGTTTTTCAACGCCGTATTCCCCCAGATAAACGTGTGCAACGGCCACTACTGGAAGTACAAGGACTTCGGCAAGGACTTCGACTTCAAGAACAGGAGCTCGGTAATTTGTGATATCGACATTCAGGGCGGCTAGCCAGGCCGCCGCAGCCCCGCGTGTCAGGGTTAAGCATCGCGGGCGTTGTTAGTCTGAGTTCGTAGATAGTGCTGACCACCGCTGAAGGTCATCGACGGGGGCAGGTCTCGACCACGCTTACCTGTATCTGTTCGATGATGAGGGGAAGGTGGTCGAGGGGAGGACAATCCCGATAGACCTGTACGCCTTCGACGAGTTCTGGGCGTGAAACGAGCTTTTGCCCCGAGGCTGTGACCTCTGACAGCGGTCGCTTGGTGACGTCACTGTATATGCGGTATACTTTGTTTGTGGATATGAGTACGGCTCAACTTCATGGCCATCCCTCCACAGGGGCAGCCATGAATTTGTAAAGCCCAGTGGAAAGGAGAAGCTAATTTGTGTGACAAGTGCGCACAGGAAGGCTTGGCCAGGGTCTTCGGCAAGGACGTGTATCGGTGGTACTTCAGCACCGATGCATACGATTATCAGCATGCCTATGAGGCGGACCAGAAGTTCCTGGAGTATGCCGAGCAGTACGAGATACTCAACGCCATAAACACGGGGAAGTTCGGGGCGCCGTGGGTGCAGAAGGTGGTGGAAGGGGGGCGTGTGGCCCAGGTGGTGACTGTGGAGGAAGCACTGGAGCTCCTTCGTATAGCCAAAGAGGCAAACGAAGGGGAGAGTCTGATATGCTTGAACATGACGTGCATCTGCAAGCGGACCAGAGGTGGCGATGTGACCGAGCCCATATGCATGTTTTTCATACACCCCCCGAAGGAGGAACATGCACGGGAGCAATTCATCAACCGCATATTCACCAGCGGGGAGCGGGAATCCTTCTACCTGTATGACCCTGCTGATTTATACAAAATGAAGGAGCTGTTGCTGGACTACGAGAAGAGGCTGGGACTGGTACACACTGTGTTCACCATCGGCTTCCCCAGTGTTATAACCCTGTGCAACTGTGAGCTACCATACTGCCACTCGTGGCGGCAGCGCTTCCTCTATGGGATCGAGGAGGCGTTCGTAGAAGGCTACTACGTGGCACGTATCAACAACGACAAGTGCATCGGGTGCGGCAAGTGTGAGACGCAGTGCCAGTTCGGTGCCATTCGTCTCGACCGCAAGCTGGAGAAGGTGGTCCACATGCCGACCAAGTGCTTCGGCTGCGGGATATGCCGTGTGGTGTGCCCCACAGATGCCATAGAGATGGTGGAGCGGGAGACGGTCACCCTTCTGCCGAAGAAGGAGCCCTATGGTGTGCACCATCCCGTTGCTCTGCATGAGGAGAGCGTGCAATGAAAGAGGATATCGAGCGAATCCGCCAGTCGGACATGGGCTTCCCCGAGTTGGAGATACTGGAGGCGTACAAGAAGGCGCCGGTCATCACCGTTGGGGAGCAGTGCACTCAGCCCCAGGAGTGCCGCAAGTGCATGGAGATATGCGCTACCAAGGTGTTTGTGCTTATTCCCGATGCCAAGCTGGTATCGCATGACAGGTATCCACTGATCAGGGAAGGTTTTGAGTTGGCGGCCCATGAAGCGATGAGAATTGTGGCGGCGGAACCCACAGTATGCACCCTGTGTATGGCCTGCGTGCGGGTGTGCCCGCTGCAATGCATAACCATTGAGACTCCCTCCAAGTGACAATCACTGAGATTGATATTCCCAACTCTTAACCCTCAAACTCATGTAGGGAAGGCTTTCAATTGTCACCAGAGAAGCTGGAGTGGATGGTAAATATTTTACTTGGTTGAGGGCAGCACCTCACCGCTGCCGCTCAATACCATGACTTTATGTGGTTAGCGATGATATCCATAGCTTTGAACAGATCAGGAGCGAGCAGGAAGTAGGCAGTCCTGATTCTGACACAATCGTGCTTTGGCTTAGGATAGATGGCAATGCCACCCTTGAGGGCACTGAGGTCAGCTTGCAGTAGCTTATCTTTCAGACCATAGTCGAAATTGAGCTTCTGATCGAGGAAATCGTCTCCCTTCCATTCAATGTCAATTACCTTACCCTTAAATAGTGAGCTTTTCTTCGTGTTCATCTTGGTTTTCTTCTTCTTGCTTCCCCCCATAAAGCTAGGCCTGTTTACCAGAAAGTCGAGATAATAATTGACCCCATACTGGCTGGCCACGCCGATAACGTTTATCGAATCTATATGGTAGTCTGTCAGCTTGATAGTCCCTACCAGTTTCTGCCCCCAGGAGCGTTTCTGTTTCATTTTATCCTGGACGGCGTCTTTTCCCACTGCAGATGCCTTAACGCCTATCCCCTGAAGGTGCTGGCAAAGCTCTTCTGTCTTTTTTTGCCCGTCCTTCTTTAGGCTCCTTAAGGCTAAAGGTAAACCTACAGCTAGTAAAAGCGCAACCACAATAGGGAAGATATTGCTCCAGTCCACCTGCAATCCTCCTCTTCACTTGGTTAATACATTGAAAATTATAATACTCGACACGCTTAGTACCAGCAAGTCTCCTGCGTTCCTTAATATGACTGGCGACGCCCCATCTTCTCCTGAGCGTATGTGCCGCTTCGGCGAACCAAAGCACATTGTCATTCTGAGCCTAAGCTCTGAGCGGAGCGAAGAGGAAGCGAAGAATCTCAGTGGGGGGATTCTTCGGTCACTGCGCTCCCTCAGAATGACATATAGTTCCATCTCCCTGCCGAGATGTGCAAGTGGGGGCACTCCCATACAACAGCTAGAA
>CAZYLE010000029.1:0-12930 GCA_964648675.1 uncultured Dehalococcoidales bacterium | reverse complement strand
TGGGATATCCCAGATTACAGCATCGCCATAGTAGCAGGTCAAGGGAATTTCGTGAGTAAACAAACCGCCCTCAAATACGTGCCCCGGTGAATCGGCATGGGTGGTGCAATGCATGACGGTCGTTATTTTCTGGGACAGAACTCCGGACTTTGCCATATAGTGCATTCTTTCGATTTTGACGTCTTCAAAATACGGCCACAGCGGTGAACCAGCACCAAACGGATGGCTCAAATCAACCAATACTTCTTTTCCCATAACATATACCTCCTTAAATTTTGATTACTTAGTTCTCAGCAGCTCAACCCTAATCCTCAGGCAATCTCACTCTGAATATCCAAGAATGTCGTGCCCCTCGCCCTAAGTCATTGGTCAGCCCTAAGGTATCAAACCATATCAGCTCACGCTGTTTACTCCCTAGAAATAACGCCAACTACATCTACCTCGACCAAAAATTCAGGTCTTGCCAGACTGGCGACTTGCATAAAGGTACTAGCCGGCGGGTTATCGACCAGAAATGGGGCATGTTTTTGATAATACTCTAGCTCTGTCTTTCGCATACGAGGATAATCCTCTAAGTTCTTAAGGAGTATGAGTGTCTTGACAATGTTATTCACGGAACTTCCTGCCTCCTCCATGGCCATCCTGACCTTGTCAAGAGCTATTACCATCTGCTCTTCAAAAACATCAGTCTCTGTTTTGACAGTTTCTGGGTTCATGCCTTGACAGCCAGAGACAAAGATCAGATTGCCGACCACGACAGACCTAGAGAACTTAGGTGATTCGGGAGCTACATGAGGATAAGCCAGCTTCTTACCACCCCAATACTCTGGATAATGTTTCACCTCCGAGTCCATTTCATTGCCTCCTGATAGAAACTATTTTCCCGCTGCTACCAGGTGGTCACGCCACCGTCAATGTACAGGATTTGCCCAGTAATGAAGTCTGACGCCTTTGAGGCAAAGAATATGGTAGCTCCCACAATATCCTCCGGCATTGCCCAGCGGCCGAGCGGGATACGAGATTTCATCTGCTGGGCAAACTGAGGGTTAGCTAAGGCAGGACGGGTAAGTTCAGTCTCCACAACAGTGGGCGCGAGCGCGTTAACCAGCACGTTGTGCTTAGCCCACTCGCAGGCAAGTGTTCGTGTCAGGGTATCTACGGCTCCTTTGCTGGCACAATAAGCTGCATAGTCCGCAGGGAGCCCATATCTACCTCTCACCGATGACAAGTTTATGATCTTACCACTGCGCTGCTTGATCATCACTCGCCCAACTGCCTGACAGCAAAGGAATGTCCCGCGGGTGTTGATATCCATAACTTGCTGCCACTCATCAATTGGAAAGCTGTCGGCAGGTCTGCGAATCGCCAGACCATGAGCGTTTACCAGAATATCAATGTGAGGGAATTTCTTCAGGACACTGTCGACCATAGCCGCTACTGATTTCTCATCGGTAACCTCCACGGCGACAGCCAGTGACTTTCTACCCCGAGCTTGTATCTCCTCGGCTACCGGCTTAAGATGTTCAAGTTTACGGCTAGCCACGATGACGTCAGCACCAGCCTCTGCCAAGCCCAGAGCCTGCGCATGACCAATGCCACCAGCACCACCAACCACTATGGCAACCTTGCCTGTCAAATCAAATAAATCAGCCATATTACACCTCCTGTATAACTACGGTCACTTTCTTATTGCTGAACTTTGTCCAGAATACGTCTCACCCCATTAGATATTGCCTACTGAACTAGCTGAACACCAAATGAACTCAGTTAGTTTCTAAATTATACTCGTCTCCAGCCTATTGTCAAGGAGAATTACTAAGACCTATCACGTCAAGCGAGCAGAGGTGCTTGACAAGCTTTGCTTGAGTCAACTACACTCTACTATAGAGAGCCGATCGGCCGTCCAAGACAGTTCGTCTGGAGGTGCCAGCCTTCCGGATTGTGTTGGCCAGAATTCTAAGACGAGTGATGGAGGGAAAGATGGTAGAAAAGGCGCAATCTAGAAAACGACCCAAAGAGAAAGGCAGTATGGTAAATGTGGCAGGACAAACGTTTATCAGGGATATCAGCTTTTGCGGTGTACCTGAGAATGGCTCCAACGCCTCGATGGTGGACGTCAAGGATGGCAAAATCATACGTATCCGCCCGATGCACTACGATTGGAAGTATGATCCCAAGGATATGAACCCCTGGAAGATAGAATCGAGGGGCAAGACTTTTGAGCCCAGCATGAAGACCCTGCTGCCGCCATACTCGATTGCCTACAAGAACCGCGTCTATTCGCCGGCACGTATCCTGTACCCCATGATGCGTGTCGACTTCGACCCCAATGGCAACCGTAATCCGCAAAACCGCGGCATAAGCAAGTATAAGCGCATCTCCTGGGACAAGGCTCTTGACATCATTGCCAGCGAGATGAATCGCATCAAGGAGAAGTACGGCCCCACTGCTCTTCTTTATGAGAGCGACCAGCACGGAGAGAATAAGGTTGTGCAGGCCTGCCATGGCGCCGGCCGCAGGCTGCTCCGCCTATGGGGTGGTTTCACACAACAGAACCGCCAGCCAGACAGCTGGGAAGGCTGGTGGTGGGGTAGTAAGCACTTCTGGGGCTGCGAGCCGGTTGGCCAGGGACAGCAAAGCAACTTACTCTACGATATCTCCAAGAACGCTGAACTGCTCCTTTTCTGGGGCTGCGATCAGGAAACTACGCCGTGGGGCTGGCAGGGCCAATTGCCGAGTCGATTGAGCTACTGGTGGACGGAACTCGGCATCAAGCAGATTTACGTGTGCCCTGACCTTAATTATGCCGCCGCCATGCACGCCGACCGATGGATACCGATCCTGCCAAACACCGATGCGGCGATGTATCTGGCAATTACTTGTCACTGGTTCAAGAACGGGACTTACGATAAAGAGTACCTCAAAACTCACGCCGTCGGCGTCGAGAAGTACGAGGCCTATGTCATGGGCGAAGAAGACGGAGTGCCCAAGACGCCTGAGTGGGCAGCGCCCATCACCGGTGTGCCATCTCGTGTAATCAAAGCGCTGGCCGAGGAATGGGCGAGCAAACGCACTACGGTGGTCATCGGCAATGGTGGTCCTGGCATTCGTGGTCCCTATGCTACGGAGGCAGCCCGCCTGCAGAATATTTGTCTGGCCATGCAGGGACTCGGCAAGCCAGGTGTTAACCAGGCCAAGATGATAGAGTGGGGGCTTTTTGACAAGCCGGATCAGTACGCACAACCCAGGCCCCTACGTGTACCCAACCTGCGCAAGGCCTACAGGGGCGGCCATCCGGATGAGACCAATCACCCCTCGTTTATCCCGAAGACCTATATACCGAAGGCTATTCTCGAAGGTCAGTGCGATTGGTATGGCTGCGAATCGGAGACAGCCCCCCGCGAAAACCAGTTCGTGCACTACAAGTACCCGGCGGACGGTTGCTCTAAGATCCACATGGTCTGGACCGACTCACCATCGTGGATCACATGCTGGAACTGCGGCAACGACTACATCCGGGCCATGCGTCATCCCGATATCGAGTTCATGTTCGCCCAGCATATATGGCTTGAGAATGAGTGTTTGCTGGCCGATATCATCCTCCCGGTGAATACCAAGCTCGAAGAGGACGACATCGCCGTCGACATCTTCAGCGGGCAGTACAACCTGCTGTTTCCGGAACACAAGTGCGTAGAGCCTCTCGGTGAGTCGTACAGCGACTACGAGATCGTATGCAAGATTGCTGAGCGCCTGGGGTTGTTGGAAGAGTACACCGAGGGCAAGTCTATCCCCGACTGGATCAAATACGGTTGGGAAACCTCCCGGTGCGCCGACCTCATTAGCTGGGAGAAGCTTAATGAGAAGGGATACTATGTAGTACCTACAGCCGATAATTGGGAGGATGTGCCCGCCGGCTTTTACGAATTCTATAAGGACCCGGACAAGCATCCGCTTTCGACACCGACCGGTAAGCTCGAATTCGAGGCTACCGGCCTTACCGAGCACTTCCCTGACGATCTGGAGCGCCCACCGGTGCCGAAGTGGATTGCGAAAGGCATTAGCCACGAGGAGACTATCGGCACCGAACGCTCCAAGAAGTACCCGCTGCTTGTGTGCTCCAACCACCCGCGCTGGGGCGTGCACTCACAGCACAAGGATATGATTTGGCTACGTGAAATTGAAACCTGCAAGGTAAAGGGTCCCGATGGCTACCAGTATCAGCCGGGCTGGCTACACCCCTCAGAGGCAGAGAAGCGGGGCATTAAGAATGGGGACGTCATCTCAATCTACAACGACCGAGGGACGGTGTTGGCGGGCGCATATATCACCGAGCGCATCATGCCTGGCGTGGTGTATATCGATCACGGCGCGAAGTGGGACCCGATTGCCCCTGGGGAGATCGATCGTGGTGGTGCCATCAACACTATCGTGCCCCGCAACACCACTTCGAAGAATGCAGTTGGCCATGCAGTCAGCGGCTTCCTGGCACAAGTCGAGAAAACCGACATGGAAGCGCTCAGGCGCAAGTATCCGGAAGCCTTTGAGCGTCCCTCGCACCCTTATGCGGGTCCCGGCTTAGAAGGCTGGATTGAAGGAGGTAAGTAATGGGTAAGGCCCTGATTATCAACTACGACATTTGCAACGGTTGTTACTGCTGCCAGGTGGCCTGTAAGGACGAGCACGTCGGTAACGACTGGACTCCCTATGCCAAGCCTCAGCCCGCGACCGGGCACTTCTGGATGAAAGTCACTGACATGGTCAGGGGGACTGTTCCCAAGGTCAGGGTCACATATCTTCACGACATATGTCAGCACTGTGATGAAGCGCCCTGCATCCCCGCCTGTACAGCACACGCGATATACAAGAGAGACGATGGCATAGTCATCATCGACCCGGAAAAATGCAGCGGCCACAGGAATTGCATCGATGCATGTCCCTACGGAGTAATTTATTTCAACTGGGACCTTAATATAGCTCAAAAATGCACCATGTGTGCTCACCTCCTGGACAAAGGATGGAAAGAACCCAGATGCGTGGATGCATGTCCAACGGGAGCGCTCAAGTTCGGTGAGGAAAAGGATCTGAAGGACGAGATAAGCAAATCTGAGATATTACATCCCGAGTTCGGAGCCAAGCCGCGCGTATATTACATAGGCCTACCCAGGAGCTTCGTGGCTGGAGCCGTCTATTCCCCGGAAGAGGACGAATGTATACAGGACGCAGCTGCTACGTTGACGGACTCCGACAGCGGTGAGAAATTCACAGTAAAGACTGACAACTTCGGGGACTTCTGGTTTGAGGATATGAAGGTTGACCATACTTATTCCTTGAGGATAGAGAAGGATGGATACTATCCACAGGAGATAAAGGACATACGCACAGCAAAGGACGTGAACGTCGGGGACATAAAGCTTTACAGAAGGGTCAAGGTCAAGGCCAGAAAATCTTGACTCGAGAGCGAGTTGCTCGCGTTCCAGGCCTGTGGGAAACAATAGGGACTGGTTGCTTTATGCAGCAGGGTTTAAATAGCGTGTGAATCCTCTCTTCGGCTTACTACTCCCGTAGCGAAAACGAGTGGGAGTATCACTGCCGCTTGGTTAAGTTTACAACTCCCAGATACTTGTCGGTTTTCAGGTCAACATGGACCGTCTTCGTTGCATATCCTTTGCATTTAAACTTGACGGAGTACGTTCCCGCGCCGAGGCCATCAAATTCGAAATCTCCGAAGTTGTTTGTTGAGGTTTTCGTCGACTTGCCTGTAGACTGTTCTGTCAGGGTTACCGACACTCCCTCAGCACATTCATCTACGTCACCATATACAACGGAGCCAGCAATGAAAAGCTTCGGCACACCCAGGTAGTACACTCTCGGCTTGGCTTTGCGTTCAGGGTTGAGGGCTTCAGTTTTCCCGGAAGCCACGATTTTAGAGACGTTGCTCTTAGGGTCCTCCAGGTCGCCAAAAATTAGAGCCTGACTGGGACATACCTGCACGCACTTGGGGATCTTCCCCTCCTCAAGCCTTTGTACGCAGAACGTGCACTTTTGTGGGAGCTGCTTTTCTTCGTTCCAGAATATTACGTGATAGGGGCAGGCATCCACTATCTGTCTTTGTCCGACTGCCTTCTTCGGGTCTATTATCACTATCCCATCGGGCCTTTTATATACCGCACCATTCTTGGCAGCCTTAACACAGGGCGCGTTGTCGCACTGCATACAAAGTACAGGTATGTATGCGACCTTCACCCAAGGATACGCTCCGCGCTCTTTCTTCACGAGGTCCATCCAGAATTGTCCAAGCCTGGGCTGGGCCGCGGAATAGGGAGGATAATCGTTTTCCCAGTATTCATCTTTGCAGGCTATGAAACAGCTGTAGCAAGCATTGCACTTTGTTATATCTATTACCATACCCCATTTAGCCACGTTTATTCCCTCCTCTTTTCAATTTCAACCAGACAGGAATTCGGAGCCATGCCACAGGCATTCTTAGATATAAAACGATGAGGTGTCAGCAGGTTGATACATCCACCTCTATCTGGCGATTCACCAGGCTCTCCGATTGGGTCATAAACAGCGCAGGACTCATACGAATGGACCACGCCGTATGGGACACGCTCTGTAACCTGCGCTGCACATATGACAACTGCTCTGTCGTTGTAGACGTTGACCAACTCACCATCTCTTATGCCCCTTCTCTCGGCGTCTCTGGAATTTATCCGAATCACCCAGTAATACCTTCCATCTTCCTTTTTAACCCTGTGTTCCGGTATTTCATTTATCCAGCTTTCCTTACCATCGTAATGGGTGTGAAAACTATACCTCGGGTGAGGAGAAATGAGCTGAAGGGGATATTTGGAGTAAAGCTCCTTCGTGTGATGACCTTCCCAGGAAGGGATATACTTGGCCACTGGTGGCCTTTCCCAGTCATCGGGGTCGAACCGTTTGAGGCTTTCTGCTTCAAACTCTATTTTACCCGTCTGGGTAGCCAGGTTACCTTCGGCATCTGGTATGCTTGCTACCCCTCCACCCACAGGTCCCCAGTCCGGTGTATCGTTCTTCCGTCCCTCGGCAAACCATCTCAAACTTGGTGTGGACTTATAAGGTTTTGGCAGTGGGACAACGAAGTAGCCTTTCTTTTCAAACTCTTCCCACGAAATATACTTCGGCAGGTCAGTTAATTGGAACAGCTTCTTTACCCAGTCCAGCTCTGTTAAGCCTCCTTCGGTGAACTTCTCGTAGAAGCCAAGCCTCTCAGCTACCGCAGCAAATATGTCGTAATCTGCCTTAGATTCTCCCAGTGGTTCAATACATTTCTTTTGTAGCACTATTGTCCGATGGTTGACTGTATAATGGCAATGAGGAATGTAACCCGAGCAGTTAGCCCACTCGCCGATGTCCCATCTCTCAAAGTTGGTGCAGGCTGGAAGTATCAAGTCAGCAAGTTGCGCTTCACCCTCCATCCAGATTGACTGGTTAACCACAAACTCAAGCTTGGGACTCCGGTACATCCTGACCCACCTGTTTGTGTTGTTCATGGTGCCAATATAGGAACCACCATACCGCCAGAACATCTTCACCTCAGAGTATCCGTCTTCAGGATACTTATATTTCTTGAACTGAGTTTCAGGCGAAGCGCCACAAAAGCCCTTCCCTCGCCACTCCTGAGGCGGATTCAAAATGCACTCAGGAAGTAGAATCCTGGGTATATGCTGTCCCCCAGGATCATTCACTTCAGACCTTATCGGATGTTTTGTTATTCCTCGTGAGACCATTTGAAAGTGGGCAGCAGTGTTTAGTGGGTCGCCGGATATGCCGCCTTCAGCATATCCCGGAAAGAAGAAGTCAAAATTCTGGGGGGCACCGTAGTTTGTTGTCCATATGTTGCTCCCTGGCTTGCCCATCCCCTGCATGGCTGCCAGCATAACCATATACCTTGCCCATTCTGTCCCGTAGGCCGTCCTGCAGGCTCCTCCCCCAAGTGCGCTCCCAGAGGCCAGCATAGTCTTACGCTTGGCCCACTCTCTTGCCAGGGCCCTAATCTCTCGTGCTGGTACTCCTGTTTCTTTTTCAGCCCATTCGCTCGTCTTGGCGAAACCATCTTCTTCGCCAAGTATATAGCCTTTCCACTTTTCAAATCCGTGGGCATGTTCCTTAATGTATTCCTTATCGTATGTGCCTTCTGTAAGCCAGACATAGGCGATAGCTGCTGCCATCGCTGTGTCAGTTCCCGGCCTGGGAGCAAACCATTTGTCAGCAAAATTCACAGCGGTGGAATTATAATGCTGGTCTACAACAATCATTTTCACCCCCAGCTCCTTCAGCCAGGAACGCCACTGATTTGACTCCTGCCCTCCATAGATTCCGGAGGTGCTTTCAGGGTCAGAAGACCAGTAGATCACCATCTCGGCATGTTTCAAGGCATCCTCCAGGAGATCGTATTGCGATGAAACGCCCAGTCTCCAGGCAAACCCCCACATATGCATTGCCCCCCAGTGCCACCCCTCCCAGCTATCCGGATTGTGGTCGACGTACGTAGCATTCAGGATCCCCATGAACCTTAAGAGGCTGCTGTGCCTGTAACCTATATTGCCCCAATTGTGATGTGAAGAAGGCGTGGTAAGAACTGCGCCAGGCCCATAAGTCTTCTGGACACGCTCTATTTCTTTGGCCAGAATATCTAAGGCTTCGTCCCAGCTGATTCGCTTATAGCCTGATGTACCTCTGTTTTCGGCTTTTCTATCTCCTTGCGGATTGAAATCAACTCTCTTAAGGGGATAAAGAAGCCTATCGGGGGAATATATCCTTGACCTCTCAGCCAAGGCATATTGTGCAACGTTCGCCATTCTCGCAGGGGAAAATTTCCTTCCCCGTGCTTTTATAACCCAGGACTCAGCATCATCAGGACTGAGCTCCAAGGGTTCAACGCGTGTTATTTTCCCGTTTTTCACGTACACAAAAAGTGGTCCGCCGACGGTACAATTGGTAAAAACCTGTTCTTCTTTCGCAGAACGAGCCATATTCTTCCACCTCCTTTTTCGTCTGACTTACTCTCTATTCTAGTATGATGGACTCAGGAGAGTCAACACCTATTGACTAAAAATCTCTGTTTGATATACTTAAATACAACCTTATGCAAGTCTACGAATGAGGAGGCGAAATATGCCGGCATCTAACAAACTGGAAACACACTCACAGTCAGCAAGCATTCTGAGCGCCATCGTCGGGATTATACTCTTTGGCTCAATTTGGGGCCTCGTGGAAGCGACCCTGGGCGGGGCTTTACACCTTATCCACTTCGCCTACAAAGGCGCAATTACAGGGGCCATCGGCATGGCAATCATGGCAGCGTTTGTCGTCACCTATCGGCAGCCCAAGCTCGTATTCTGGATTGGAGTCATCGCCGCCCTGTTCAAGCCACTGAGCGCCGTGATTTATGGCCAGCCTATCTTTGCTCCCTTCGTGGTCAATCCTGCCTCAGCTATCCTTCTGGAAGCACTGGCGTTCACCCTGGTAGTCAGCCTGTTATTTAAGGGTTTTGAAAGCAGTATCAAGACGCGCATTGCTGCTGGTATCTCAGCAGGATACCTCAGCGCCATCCTTTACGCCATCCTGGCGTCAGCCATAGGTATGGGTAACTGGGCATCTTGGGGACTTACTGAGAGGGTCGCTGCGGCACTTACCGATGGTACAGCCCTGGCTATTGCAGGTACTGCGCTGCTGCTTCTGGGACATCTGGTAGGCATGCAGCTACGACCCAAGTTCTGGCAACTCAGGAGCACAAAGCCAAGTTTGTTTTATGGTAGCACCACAGCCACCATAGTCTGCTGCTGGGTTATTGCGGCAGTGGCCTTCGCATCAGGTCTTTAGTGAGACTGCTCGTTGTAGGTGAACCAAGGTCGGGCAAGACCAGTTGGTGCAGGGAATACATTGACCGGCGGCGAAGATGTGGTTCCAAAGTCGGTGGAATCCTATCTCCGGCGATTGAGAAGCAAAGACAACGGCTTGGCTCTAATGCACTTGACCTCCTTACTGGCAAAGAGGTCCCTTTCGCCCGGCTGTCCCGCCTTAGACGTTTTAAGGCCGGTGAAGTGGTTGGTGACTATACCATCAGCAGGCGCGGGATATTATTTGCCTGCGGTGCTATTAAGCGGGCGGTTGAGAGCAGATGCGACCTGGTGGTCATCGATGAGGTTGGCCCGTTGGAACTGCGTGGCAAAGGGCTTATGCCCGCAGTCGAATTAGCCCTAGCCTCAGCGGTCAAGGTGGTTGTAGTAGTAAGGAGTTCGCTGAAGGGAGCACTTCGGAGGCGTTTCCCTGAGTACGAATTTGTGGTCGTCGCTGATTTGACACAATCCCCTTCAGACGTATCCAATCTCACAGATTGCAAAAGCTGCGAAGTAGCCACCTACGGGTCGCCCGCAGAAGGTCGCGAGGCCGGAGAAGCAAAATAGAAGCGAAGAGACTTCTTTGCGGGTGTTATGCCCGGTTCCTCTAATAGTTGACCTTGTCCTTTCCTTTCAAGCCAAGGATCGCTCTTGCTTCGTCGGGCGTAGCTATGTCTCGTTCAAGTTCCCGGGCGATTCTGACCGCCTTCTCTACCAGTTCGGCGTTGCTCTTAGCCAATACTCCTTTGCGGACAAAGATATTGTCTTCAAAGCCCACGCGCACATGCCCACCCATCATTATGGATAGCGTCGCCAGGTGAAACTCGGCGGGATAGCCGGCGCCAATTACCGACCACTTGTAGTTCTGCGGCGCGAACAGTCGGTCGCTCGTCTGCTTCATGTACATGATATTCTCCAGATCAGCGCCGATCGCTCCCAGAATTCCAGTGACGAATTGCACCCAGATGGGGAATTGCACAAGTTTTCTCCTAATGCAATACTGTATATTGTACAGGTGCCCTACGTCATATGCTTCGTGTTCCGGTCTGGTATTATTCTCAGTCATGGTCTTGCAGAAGTGCTCGATATCACCAAAGGTATTACGGAAGATGAAGTCTATGGTTCCGGCGGCGAAGTCCTTCTCCCAGGGATACTTGTATTCCGAGTCCTTATATCGCTCGGCTATGGGGTGGATTGAGAAGTTGATCGACCCCATATTAAACGTGGCCAGCTCCGGCTTAAGAGCCGGGACAACCCTTATCCTTTCCGCTGCTGTCATTTCCATGGTCCCGCCGGTGGTTACGCAGACAATGACGTTGCTTCTTGCCTTGATGAGAGTGGCAATCTCCCGGTATACCGCTGGGTCAGTAGTCGGCTTGCCGGTCTTGGGATCCCGGCCATGGATGTGTACCGAGGCTGCACCGGCATCGGCACACCTCACCGCCTCATCGGCGATTTGTTGTGGTGTGAGCGGTAGATAAGGTGTCTGAGTCGGCAGGGTAATGTTGCCGGTTAGAGCCGCGGTTATGATTAGTTTCTCCATCTCGTGCATTCCTCCTTACATTGTCGGTTATCGATACCGCACAGTGTCTCAAGTTTGTTGCTTGCGGGAGCAATCAATGAGATGCTTAATAAGCCTTTCTCTAGTGCGCTTTATCCTTTCTGGTGTCCAGCTGTCATAGAAGCCTTTTCCAGATTTGAACCCAAGCTCACCTTTACTTACCTTATCTTTCAAGAGTGGTGAGGGGTCGGGAGAAGCCTCCAAATCCTGCAAAACCGTATTGTGGATGGCCAGAACCAAATCTAGCCCCACCATATCGGCATTCTCAATTGGCCCCAGAACAGGAATCCGGACGCCAAAACTTTGCTTGATAGCATCGTCAACCGTAGCTGCATCAGCAATGCCTTTCTCTACGATTGAGATGGCTTCCCGCCACAGGGCATGCTGGAGACGGTTAGCGACGAATCCTGGGACGTCCTTCAGGCACTTGATGGGATATTTCCCAGCCTTTTTCATGAATTGATAGGTTGTTTCCATTGTCTCACTAGAGGTGTCCTTTCCCTTCACTACTTCAACCAGAGGGATAAGGTATGGTGGAAACCAGAAATGTGTTCCAACGATTCTACTCCGGTTCTTGGCTTTAGATGCTATCGCGGTTATACTGATTACCGATGTATTTGTGGCCAGAATAACATCGCCAGGGCACCTCTCATCTAATTCATTAAATAGATCTTGTTTTACCTTTAGGTCTTCAGCCACTGATTCGATAATAATCGGGGCCTTGGCCACTGCCTCGTCTATGTTTCTTGTTGTTTTTATCCTGCTTATGATCTTCTTTGTTTCATCCTCTACGCTGGCTTGTCCTCGCAGTAAGACGGGGAGATTTGACTGGATGTTTTCAATGGCTTTGTCCAGTGTTTGCTGACTCCGGGAATATAAAGATACCTGATAACCTGCCCTGGCAAAATGCAGTGCCAGTCCGTGCCCTACCATGCCGGCCCCCAGCAAAGCAACGTGATTAATTCCTTCGGCTTTTATAAGCTGCCCCCTTTCCTACTCAGGTAGGAATTGTAATAATTGCTCGGAATAGGGAAGACTACTAATAGTTAATAACTACCAGCATGCTCACCGGCTTGTTAGTCTTGTTGATGATTTCCCTGCCTTCGTTGGGACCGATGTAGACTGAGTCCCATGGCCCCAGGGTAATCTCTTCCTTCTTGGTCTTAACAGTGATTTCTCCATCCAGGACGAAGTAGTATTTCTCCGCTGGCGTAGCCCCGAATTCAGCCCCACCCCCGGGCAAAAAATGGGACATGCCTACCCAGAACTTCTCAGCTCCGGTCTCCTCTTTGCCGCTCAATCTGAGCGCAACCATCTTGAAATGACCGGGAGCTTCATAGGGCTTGACCTGAGCCAGACTAATCTTCTTCATATTCTCTCCCTTTCAATTGCAGATTACTCGGATCGTGAATAATCCGGATTATTGTGTGCCATACTTGTAAACGCGATCCGGGACATCGTTGAGGTCCTTCTCATCAATGAAAGCAA
>CAZYLE010000028.1:12724-13413 GCA_964648675.1 uncultured Dehalococcoidales bacterium | reverse complement strand
GCTATCCTCGGCATAACCCGAGGCACGAGGAAAGAGCATATTGTTCGGGCCGCTCTGGAGTCTATCGCCTATCAATCACGGGATGTCATGGAGATAATGGCTCAGGATGCCAGGAGGGGGATTGAAAAGCTGCGGGTTGATGGTGGAGGAGCGGCCAACGATGTCCTGTTGCAGTTCCAGGCGGATATCCTCGGAATTGCCATTGAACGGCCGGTCATTACTGAAACGACTGCTTTGGGAGCGGCGTACCTTGCCGGGCTGGCAACAGGGTATTGGCGCGATACGGAAGAGCTTTCCTCTCTGTGGCGATTGGGAGCCCGGTTTGAGCCGAAGATGGACGCTGAAAAGAGGGAGCATCTTTACTCTGGCTGGAAGAGGGCGGTAAGAAGGGTCCTTGGTGATTGATTCATCGCTTCTTGATGAGCAAGGTTTGACCAAAGACGCTCCCCCTGTTAAGGGAGGATTCTTAAGAACTAGTCCATTTTTACGTTGGCGGAAGTGGCTGAAATTCCTGGCCAACAGGTGTAGATTCACGGTGGTGAACTGTTGACATGACGAGAATATTGGGTGTAGACGCAGCTTCCCATACGATTGACCTGCAACCTGTTATCCTATATGCTAGGTGAGCTATGAGTGAGACTAAGCGACTGATTGTCGGGGTGGATGTGGGGGGCTCGAAGATAAATGCC
>CAZYLE010000028.1:7757-12714 GCA_964648675.1 uncultured Dehalococcoidales bacterium | reverse complement strand
GCAACATCGAAGCGCAAAGCTTGAAAGATACGCTCGCTGATGAAGGGCCTGATGCGGTTATCGGGCGGATTATCGAGGCCATAAGCCAATTGACATCCGGGGTGGAGGTCGTCGGCATAGGGATCGGCGTTGCTGGCGCCTATAATGCTGAAAGAGGCGCTATCGCCTTCTCGCCGAACATGCCGGGGTGGAACAACATCCCCTTGAGAGACATCATCAGTCGGGAATTTGGTCTACCTACATATTTGCAGAATGACTGCACGCTCGCCGCTCTAGGGGAGCACCGTTTTGGAGGTGGGGTGGGCGTTGATAATCTGGTGTACGTTGGTCTGGGCACCGGCATTGGTGGCGGAATAATAGCTGATGGGAAGGTCTACACCGGCACCTCTGGCGCTGCTGGCGAGATTGGACATATGATTATCGATATCAACGGGTCACTTTGCAAGTGCAGAAGCTACGGGTGCTGGGAGAACTATGCCTCAGGGCGAGCCGTTGCCCAAGAGGCGGCGCGGCAAATGGAGGCGGGGATTCCAACGGCCATACGGCGCTACGCTAAAGGGGATGCAGCCAGGGTAACTGCTCAAAAGGTTTTGCAGGCTGCCCAGGATGGTGACTACATTGCGCACGAGATAATATCACGTGCTGCCTATTATGTTGGCATCGGCCTGGTGAACCTGGTCAACATCTTCAACCCCGAGCTCATTCTGATAGGGGGCGGCTTAGCTAACATGGGCGCGCTACTTCTCGATCCAGCCACCAAGGTGGTACAGGAGCGTGCCTTTGAGATCTCGGCCCAGGCGGTTCGCATCGAACTGGCGCAACTGGGGAATGATGCCGCTGCCCTGGGGGCAGTGGCGCTTGTTCTTCAAGAGATTAGAAGCAAGGCTTCGTAGGCATATATCCAGCTCGACACAAAAAGGGTAGCCTAGAGCATCGGCTCTAGGCGTAGTTGGAGCGGATGCTCCAACCTACCCGTTGGGAAAGCTACGGATCTGCCCTTTGACAGGCTCTCCGAACGGAGTATCGTCCGATTAATCGGACTCTCGCAAAGCGGAGGAGTCCGCAAGGCGGACAGGGCGAACGGAAATAAAACCTCCCTCACTTGAGGGAGTTAGAGGGAAAGTAGAGCGTTTCACCTCCTCCTTGACCCTCCCCCTCAAGGGGGAGGGGATGAGCTTCCAATATGGGTAGCCTGGAGCATCGGCTCTAGGCTTGGTTGGTCGCCTTAGGCGACCAACATACCAGCAAGGCTATTGAAAGGCAATTCTAAAAGCTCCGAGCGAAGGTAATAAGTCCATATAAAGAAAATGGAAGCTAGGCAATTGCACCAGAGCTTCGCAGTTCCTTAATCTTTTTCTTGCTATAACCTAAGCCCTGTAGAATCTTGTCGGTATGCTGGCCAGCTAGAGGAGCTAGATTTCTTATCTGTCCTGGCGTCTCCGATAGCTTGATGGAGATCCCTACCTGCTTGACCTTGCCAAACTTGGGGTGGTCCAACTCTAACACCATCTTTCGATGATTTAACTGGGGGTCGGAGAACACCTCGTCCAGCGTGTAGACTGGGGCTACCGGAACGTCAGCTTGTCTTAGCAGTTCCACCCATTCGTCTCTTGTCTTGGTGAGGAAGACCTCCTTAAAATAGGCGAATATCTCCTCCCGTTTCTCGCCCTTGTCAAATTCGTAAGCGCTGAAATCCTCCCTGCCCAGCAACTTGCACAGGTTCTGATAGAACCACGGCTCCAAAGCTCCCAGGCTAACGTACTTTCCGTCCTTGGTTTCAAAGATATTGTAAAAAGGCATTCCACCGAAGAAGAGCACATCTCCCCTGGTCGGCACTATGCCGGTGGAGAGATACTGAGCAGCTTCGGCATGCATCAGCGACAGAACGCCATCCGTCATTGATATATCGACATACTGACCCTTTCCCGTTCTTTCCCGCGCCATGAGGGCGGCGAGGATCCCTATAGCTCCTTGCATGCCGCCCGCGGCATAGTCCGCTAGCAGGTTGGCTATAACTGCCGGGGGGCCATCCCGTGGACCGATTATGCCCTGAGCCCCGGCAATCGATATATAGTTTATATCATGCCCTGCTAGTGCCTGATATGGACCATCCTGACCGTAGCCGGTAATGGAGCAATAGACTATTCTGGGGTTTATCTTCTTTATAGTGGCGTAGTCCACCCCCAGGCGTTTTGCCACGCCAGGCCTGGACTCTTCAACAATGACATCGGCATCCTTGGCCAGCTTATAGAATATCTCCTGAGCCTCCCGCTCCTTTAAATTTAGAACAATGCTCTTCTTGTTACGGTGCTCAGGGTCATATGCCAATCTGTGCTCTCCTCCCATGGAGGATGGAGAAAAAGCCTGGGCGCGCCCTCCACCAGGTTCAACCTTTATCACGTCCGCTCCCAGGTCGGCAAGGAACATGGTGCAATAGGGTCCTGGCGCAAGGCGGGTGAGGTCCACCACCTTGATTCCTTCCAATGCCATTGTCATATTCAGACCTCCTGTCTTTTCTCCAATCTTATGGCAGCCTGAGAAAGGTTGTCAACTTTGAATCACACAAAGTGTTTGTTTAGGTGAATAAAGCCTTGATTGGCCATCTAAGTCTCCGATGGAGGAATGAACTCGGTGGCGAAGGCCTGAACCGTGGTGAGCCCTGCTTCCTCGAGGAGGCGGTGCACGGTCTTCATCCCATCAAAGCTGGGCCACACTAGCCGTCTCCGGTAACCGCCGTCGAAATAGGCCATAGCAGTTGTCTGAATAGAGGGGTCTACGTTGTAAATCTCATTTCCAATGTGTTGAATCTCGTCCAGGGATATCAATTCCTCGTTGTAGGGAATCCCAACGCCGATGAATACCTTATCGTGATAGTGGTGTGTGATGTAGCCTACTGCATTCCAGGCGTTGTCCTTGCACCTTTGCGCTAGCTCCTTATTTCGTAGCCCCGTTATTTTCATAAAGGTATCTATATGCAGTCCTTTGAGGTCTATCCCGAAATCGGTCAATCCAGCATCGACAAGCTCATCGATGTAGTCCTGGGTAAGTAAGGAGCCATTGGTGGAGATATGAAGGCGGGTCTGTGGCTCTGGGTTAAGCCGCCCGAGCTCTTTCAACAGTTGAATAAGCCAGGCCCTGTTGAGAGTGATTTCGCCACCAGAGAGGCAGAACCTGTCTATCTTTAATTCTTTCTTTACCTTGGTCAGCATTATGGCTGCTTCGGTGGGCGTGTAAGCCCGTCCTTTTCCCATGTGGGTAATCATCCAGTTATGGCACTGTGGGCACCTGAAATTACACCCGGCAACAAGGCAGCATATCTCCAGGAACTCAGACTTGGCATTTTTTCTTACCTCCCATGGGGTTCCTACCCCGCCGTAAGGAAGCCCCCCAGTCGGCCCAACGATTCTCAAGGGGACCCAATCCTGGGGCAAGTTGGTTGTGATCTTCATTCCCTCCTTTGCCTCGGTAACACAGGCTCGCCGTACCTCCCCATCTATCTGCACGGCGCAATCCCAGCAAGCACCAACTCCACAGGGGGCGTAGAGCGCCCCTTCGGTGGGCAGACCGGCGGTTATGTTGTAGCCTATGTGCCACAGCGCTTCCTTCACGGTTATCCTCTCGGGCACTTTTCTTAACACTCCATCAACCTCGATAGCCACCTCCTTTTCCCTCTTTGCCTCCACTAGCTCGAGAGCCTCGTTAGGGCAAAGCTGAACGCAGGCACCACAGCCAATGCAAATCTCTTCCTCCGCCCCTGGACAGGCAACAAAGTTTTGGCAGGCACCGCAGTCGGCACATTTCTCTGGATTATGGCGGGCTTCAAAAGGCGTAGCTTAGTACCCCCTTCCCATTGCAATCCTTCGCTCCATGTCAGAAAGCACAAATCTTGAAGCTGTGCACTCGTATAAATCTCCTGTCGCTTAAATAGACCTCCTATCTTTAATACAAGTCTCCTTGGCCATCTTATGGCAGTCTGCGAAACCCTGTCAACGTTGAACCACGCTCGAGTGCAATACGTTATGTTTCTGGGCACTACCATTGCTGCTTAACCACGCTTAAGGATTCTTGGAGTCGGTATTATGTTGATTAATCGTGCCTATCATGATATAGTTTCAAGTATGAAAGTTGAGTCTATCGAAGGTGGCACTGTCACCTCTCCCAATGGCTTTCTGGCTGGCGCAACCCGTGCTGGCCTGAAGGTCAAGGGCGGGCTCGACCTGGGTATACTTTACTCCGAGGCGCCCTGTGTTGCTGCCGGGCTGTTCACCGCTAACAGGATCAAGGCTGCCCCGGTACTGTGGTGCCAGGAGCATATCGCCGATAGTAAGGGGCAGGCGATTGTGGTGAATTCAGGCTGCGCCAATGCCTGCACCGGCGAGCAGGGGCTTGCCGATGCTGCCGCCATGGCTAACCTGGCGGCTAAGAGGCTGGGGATTGCGCCGGAGGATGTCCTGGTCGCCAGCACCGGCGTCATTGGTGGGAGGCTGCCCCTCGGGCTTATCGCCGATAGCATTGACAAGGTGGCCCTTTCCCCGCAGGGAGGGCATGAGCTGGCGCAGGCCATCATGACCACGGACACCCGTACCAAGGAGATAGCGGTGGCAGTTGAAAGCAGCAAATTCACCATTGGTGGCATCGCCAAGGGGTCGGGCATGATCCACCCCAATTTGGGCACCCTGCTTTGCTTCCTGGCTACCGCTGCCGCCGTCGATGCCCGCTTTCTGGAGAAGGCGCTTCGAGAAGCGGTGGACGTCTCGTTCAACATGGTCACCATCGATGGCGACACCAGCCCTAATGATACGGTGCTTATCCTTGCCAACGGGATGGCAGGTAATGAAACAATTAAAGAAGGCACAAGAGAGGCGGAGGCCTTTGGACAGGCGCTCACGGAGGTATGCACCTATCTTGCCAGGCGCATTGCCGCCGATGGCGAGGGGGCGACCAAGCTCATCGAGGT
>CAZYLE010000028.1:6832-7747 GCA_964648675.1 uncultured Dehalococcoidales bacterium | reverse complement strand
GGGCACTCACCGTCGCCGATGCCCGGGCGGCAGCGCGCACCATAGCTGGCTCACCATTGCTGAAGGCGGCGGTGCATGGATGTGACCCTAACTGGGGGCGAATCATCGCTGCACTGGGCCGCAGCGGCGCCGAGATCGATGCGTCGAGAATAGACCTCTTTTTGAACAACATGTGCCTCATGGCGCACGGCTCGCCCCGTTCCTTCGATAGGGATGGAGCGAAGGCGGAGATGGCGCAGGACGAGGTGCCGATTAGGGTATGCCTCCATGTGGGTGATGGTATTGCCACCGCCTGGGGCTGCGACCTCACCGCCGAATACGTGGCGATAAACAGCGAGTATACGACCTAATATGAGGCAGGGGGTAAACGATGAAACAACAAAGGATTGTTCAGAACTTTGAGGTCGTCTTGGAGCCTGAAGACGATGGGGGATATCATATTTTCTGTCCTGCCTTGAAAGGTTGCCATAGTTACGGGGCTACTAAAGAAGAGGCAATGGACAAAATTAAAGAGGCTATAGAGCTTTGGTTGGAGAGCGCTAAAGAGCTTGGTATCAGGATGCTGGAGAGGGAAATTATTACTGTAGAGACAAAATGACTAAAAGGTTGCCAGCAATCAAGCTTAAAGAGGCTATTAAGGCTTTGGAGAAAGCGGGCTGGCATGTTCACCGTCAAAGAGGGAGTCATGTCGCTATGCACAAAGAGGGTGTCCCTGACCTTGTAATTATACCTTTGCACACTGGAGACTTACCAAAGGGCACACTCCATGCTATTCTTGAAGATGCCGGACTGAATATAGAACAGTTCCTGGAACTGCTTTGACTGTGCAGAGATCTCACCGCCGAATACGTGGCGATAAACAGCGAGTATACGACATAGGTAATATTGGTTTAAGGCTATCAAGTTCTATAAATT
>CAZYLE010000028.1:0-6822 GCA_964648675.1 uncultured Dehalococcoidales bacterium | reverse complement strand
CTGGAGTATATATTGATTGTGAATATTATCGCACCATATTTCAACCGGCAATGGAGGAGTTAAAGCAAAAATACTTCCCACATAGTCCGGATGAACCGGTGATTCTGCACAGAGAGGATATTCTCCAGCGAAAGGGCCCTTTCTGGGTACTCCGCGATGAAGAGAAAAGGCGAGATTTCAATGAAGAATTATTACAATTCATGACAGTACAATGTTACCATGTTATTACAGTAGTTATTGACAAGAAGGTTCATATTGAGCGATACGGTGAGTCTGCTTATCACCCTTACCACTATTGCCTCGCAACAATGCTTGAGAGGTATTGTGGCTTTTTAAATTTCTATAATGCCGAGGGAGATGTCTTGGCTGAAAGTAGAGGCCGCACTGAGGACCTACAACTTAAAGAGGCATATCGTCTTATTTATAGAGTGGGAAGCCAGTGGCGTGGATTTGAATTCTTCCAACGCGCGCTAACAAGTTCTGAGATGAAGGTTAAGCAAAAGCAAGCAAACATTGCCGGACTGCAATTATGTGATCTCATAGCATATCCTAGCAAGCAAGATATATTAACAGCGGATTCTAGGATTGACGACCCAGGAGGCATATTTGGTAAGCAAATTTGTAAATGTATAGAAAGTAAGTACAATCGACAGGTGTATGAAAATCGGATAGAGGGATATGGTAAGGTCTTCTTAAAATGAAAAGACCAGGCAAATTACCTGATCCTCTCACGCTAGCCCTTCACGGGCCATCCACCTTCGATAAAATCGAATTAGTTATTTTATAACACATTCATTATTATATGTCAATACCCTTGGCTATTAGTCACGGTCACTGACTTCAATAGAAATATGAGGTAGATAATGAAACCTATCGTGGTCAAGATTGGGGGGAGCACCCTGGGCAGCCATGATACCACGCTTGAGGACCTGGTCACTCTTCAGAAGGAGGGAAAAACGGTCGTGGTTATTCATGGTGGAGGCAGTTTGATAACCCGCTGGCTTTCAAGGCAGGGCGTGGCCACCAGGTTGGTGGATGGGCTCAGGGTGACAGACGAGGAGACCATCGAGGTGGTGGTCGCTGTCCTTTGCGGGCTGGTCAACAAGGACCTGGTTGCTGCCATTCAGTCGCTGGGCGGGCGAGCCATCGGCCTAAGCGGCATTGACGGGCGCCTCATCGAAGCAAAAATCAAGGATGAGAAGCTTGGCTACGTAGGGGAAGTGGTGCGAATTAATCCGGAGCCCGTCGAGAATCTGCTGAGGGAAGGCTTTATGCCGATAATCGCCCCTTTGGGTCTTGGGACGAATGGCCAAAAGCTTAATATCAATGCCGATACTGTCGCTGGTGAACTGGCTGCTGGCCTTGGGGCGTCGAGGCTTATCCTGCTCACCGACGTCGTCGGCGTGATGGACCGTTCGGGGAAACGGTTGCCCAGCATACCGGCTGGCGATGTAAGTTCTCTTATCAAGTCTGGTGTGGTGATTGGGGGAATGATTCCGAAGGTCCAGGCATGTATACGTGCCCTTTCCACTGTTGGTGAAGCTAAGATCGCCGATGGCCGAGAGCCGCACGCCCTGATTGAGGCTGTAGCGGGGAAAAGGAGCGGGACCACAATTATATGAAAAGGGGTTAGAAATGGCGGATTGGCAGGAGTTGGAGCGGAAATACCTGATGAATACATTCAAGCGGCTGCCGGTAACGTTGGTGCGTGGGCAGGGGGCGAGGGTATGGGACGATAACGGGATAGTATATCTGGATTTCATCGGCGGCTTAGCGGTGGATGTTCTGGGTCACTCGCATCCCGAATTAGCCAAAGCTATATCACAGCAGGCATACACCCTGATCCAAACATCTAACCTGGTTTATAGCGTGCCCCAGATACGCCTGGCCAAGCTGCTTGTTGAAAACACTTGCTTCGACAAGGTCTTCCTTTGCAATAGTGGCGTAGAGGCCACTGAAGGGGCGGTGAAGCTGGCCCGCAGGTATGGCAAGCTCCATCTTGATGGTGCTTATGAGGTGATTACCATGATGAATTCCTTTCATGGTCGCACTCTGGCTATGGTTGCAGCCACCGGACAGCCGAAGTTTCAAGAATCGTATACCCCGCTTCCTGAAGGATTTTTAAATGTGGAGTATGACAATATCGATGCCATCAAGAAAGCGACGGGTAGAAAAACCTGCGCGGTGATGCTGGAGGCAATACAGGGTGAGGGTGGGGTGAATGTCCCTCATGACGATTACCTGAAGGAGGTTAGGGCCTGGTGCGATGAACGGGGCATCCTTTTCATCTTGGACGAGATTCAAACGGGGATGGGGCGGACGGGAACGCTTTTTGCATACCAGCAATCTGGCATCGAGCCTGACATCATGACTCTAGCTAAGGGGTTGGGGGGTGGTGTGCCCATTGGTGCTTTTCTGGCAAAGGATAAGGTTTCTGTCTTTGCCCCGGGGGACCATGGCAGCACATTTGGCGGTAACCCTCTTGCCTGCGCTGCAGGATACGCTACCTTGAAGTATATGCTGGAGCAAAATATAGTGGAAAACTGCCGCAATGTGGGAAATTACCTGACGTCATGCCTTTTACGGCTGAAGGCGAAGTACGATTTCATCGTTGAGGTCAGGGGGCGTGGCCTGCTTATCGCTATGGAATTCTCAAGTGACATTGCTGAAAGTGTGGTGAACGCTTGTCTTCAGGGGCGCTTGCTGCTCAACGCAGTGAAGCCGAGCGCCATTCGCTTTATGCCTCCGCTAATCATCGGGGAGAAAGAGGTTGATGAGGCGGTAGGCATCGTTGCGGGGGTATTGGCTATGGTGGGCAAGGAGATAGTGGCGATGCAGGAGTAATAGCGCGCTCGCCGATAGAGAATGAAGAGCAAGGTTCTTAAATCTTCCATAATACTGGTGGTCATCATTGGTTTACTTGGTGCTGTAGGCTGGTTGTTATTCTCCCCATGTCCACCAGGTGAGCTTTGTATTGTAGATGCTGGTGGGAGCGACGTAGATATACCTGAGGATGTAAGGGAGGACGCCAATAGTCTGGCATCGGAGTTTATTGACAGTAACTCTGCGGATTATGATATGTTTGTGGATAGTCTTTTGAAAGTATATTCAGCGGCTGAGGGCAACGATTTCCTTCTCATCTTTAACTCGGGTGGTCAGGGTCGAGAAGAGATCGGTCCCGAATGGGGAAGTATCTTGGAGGGAATCGAGGAAGAGCTGGGTATGCTGGGTTATACCCACATACTGGTGATATATGAGAGGACTTCCGACGGTTTATGGAATCTTGTCAAAGAACTGAGAGAGACGTTTCTTTCCTATCCCTCAAAAGGAAAGCCGTTAGCTGCTCAAATAAGTTTTCTGACGGAGCATATTGAGAATATCAGAGTTATACTGCTGGGGGAAAGCTCTGGTGCAATGGTCGGTAGTCAAGCAATGAAGCTTTTACAAGCCAATGATAGGGTATATGGTATCCAAACCGGCGTTCCCTTTTATTACCGCCAAGCGGTGTCGGATAGGTTGCTGGCAATGAATAGCAATGGCATAGCTCCTGACAGCCTGAGCAATGGCGACCTGTGGACCATATTCCGGGCAAATCTTGGGCGCATTCCTACCTATAGGCCTGAGGAAGGACATTTCCTCCTTTATATGAGAACGCCCGGTCATATCTATACATGGGATCACCCCGGGGTGAACTCGCAGACTTCGGCTTTCCTGGAGAGGCATTTCGGAAGTAATTGAGGTTTCGGATTGGAGGTAAACCAAGTGGCAGATAAGGTGGTGCTCGCTTATAGTGGGGGGCTGGATACTTCGGTGGCCATCAGGTGGATTAATGAGAACTACCACATGGATGTCATCACCCTGACCGCTGATTTGGGCGGTGAAAAAAGGGACATGCCCTCCATTAAAGAAAAGGCGGTCAATGTGGGGGCGGTGAAGGCCCTGGTGGTCGATGCCAAGGAACTTTTCGTAAAGCATTTCGTTTTCCCTGCCCTCCGGGCTGATGCCCTCTACGAGGGGCAGTATCCCCTGGCGACGGCTCTCGGTCGCCCGCTCATAGCCAAGTTGTTGGTGGACGCTGCTGCTGAGGAGGGCGCTTCGGCGGTGGCTCATGGTTGCACTGGAAAGGGTAATGACCAGGTGCGGTTCGATGTGGCCGTTTGCGCCCTCGCCCCTCACCTTAAGGTCATCGCCCCGGCTCGGGAATGGGGCATGACCAGGGAGGAGACCATCGCCTATGCCAAGAGGTATGGCATCCCCGTTCCAGTCACTGCTGATAGCCCATATTCTATTGATGAGAATCTGTGGGGGAGGAGCGTTGAGTGTGGTGTTCTGGAGGATCCATGGGTTGAGCCACCTGAGGAGGTCTTTTCCTGGACACGGTCGCCGAAGGATACTCCAGACGAGCCTTGTTATGTCGAGATTGGCTTTGACACGGGAATTCCTATAAGCCTGGATGGCAGGGAGATGGAGGGCGTGGCCCTGATTCAGGAGCTAAATAAGGTTGCTGGCGAGCATGGTGTGGGGAGAATCGACCATGTTGAGAATCGGCTTATCGGCATAAAATCAAGGGAGATATATGAGGCGCCGGCGGCAACCACGCTCCTTATGGCTCACAAAGCCCTGGAGGCGATGACTCTCACCAAGGACCAGTTGCGCTTCAAAGAGAAGGTGGCTGCGGAGTATGCCGACCTTATGTATAACGGGCTATGGTTCACTGCCCTTCATCGGGACATCGCTGCCTATGTCGAGAGCACGCAGCGCCATGTTACTGGTACAGTGCGCGTAAAGCTGCTGAAAGGGAACGCCAGTGTGGTAGGGCGAAAATCGCCCAAATCACTTTACAGCTTCCGTCTTGCCACCTATGATAAGGGCGACGAATTCGATCAGAGCGCATCGCTGGGCTTCATCCAAATATGGGGGCTTCCGGTGAAGATTCAGGCCCAGATTCAGGGATGGAGAAGTTTAGGGCTTCCGGTGGGCGAGCAGGCCCAGATTGAAGGGGCGGAGCAGACTGAGGATGCGCTGGGGGAAGGCAAAGACTAATAAGCGAGGGCTGATTTCCCGCATTATATAAGGGGTACACGGATGGATAGGAAAGCTGAATTAATCGACCAGATCCTGAAGTTAGAGTTCGACATGTTCCAGAGAGTACCTACCTTATCGCCGACTGCCTGCCAGGAATCAGAGGGTGGATTCAGGCTGGTGAGGGGGAGTGCTTTTGAAACCTGGTCCGAGGCAACTCTGGAGTCCTACAACGAGGACTTGCTGCAAGCTGTGCAGGAGAACAGGAACCTGCTCACGGAGAAGTATGCCAGAATGGACGATCTGATACCCTGCATGAATTTCAATCCGGTAATCGATGATATTGTTAAAATTGAGAGTAAATGGCAGGCCGAGGCGCGCCATAAGTATCCTCATATCCTCGGTGGAGGGGAAGTATGTGAGGCTGAAGGCTTCGAGATATACCTGCACAGCGAGCTGGAGACCTATTCCGACCAGACTTTAGACCTGTATTATCGGGATATTGCGGAAGCCCTGAAGCAAGGAAGGAACCTGGCGGAAGAAAGATACCTGAAAATTTCTGTCAAGCTGGGGTATAGCTCGTTGGAGGAGCACGAAAACGCATTGAAGTCTTAGATGACTTGAGAGTCGGCATGGAAACTGGAGAGTTGACGTCGCTTACTTATGAGATGGGTCCCTCGCGACCGCCTAGCGAGGCTCATTCACTGCTGCTCAGGATCGTCAGGGGCTGTCCGTGGCATCGCTGTGAGTTCTGTTCCAGCCATAGGACAATGAAACTGCAGATAAGAAGAGTTGAGGAGATAAAGAGAGATATAGAGACGGTCAAAGTCATTGCCGACACCATAAGGGAGGAATCTTGGAGGAAGGGCTACGGGGGTAGTATCAGGCAAGTTGCTGCTTCGGTATATGAGAATCCCCTCAACGACAGCTTTCGGATCGTGGCTCTCTGGCTTTACTTTGGGGGACAAAATGTATTCTTACAAGATGCCGATGCCCTGATTATGAGGACGCCGCAATTAGCCGAGGTGCTCAGGTTCTTGAGGCAAACCCTTCCCAGTGTAACCAGGGTTACCTCCTATAGCAGGTCGAAGACGGCGTCGATGAAGAGCCTTGGGGAGCTGAGAGAGCTTTATGAAGCCGGTCTTACCCGATTGCACGTTGGATTGGAAAGCGGCTGTGATGAGGTATTGGACTACGTATGCAAGGGGGTTACTGCCGCGGAGCATATCGATGGGGGGAAAAAGGTAGTTAAATCAGGGATTTCCCTTTGTGAGTATGTAATGCCGGGTCTGGGTGGCAGGCGATGGAAGGCGGAGCATCCTCGTGAGACGGCCCGGGTGCTAAACGAGATAAACCCCGATTTCATCAGGCTAAGGAGCCTGGCGATACGGGAGGACATACCTCTGTATCGCAAGTATGAGAGTGGCGACTTTGAGCTGCTGACCGACGATGAGGTGGTGGAGGAGATAGGTGAGTTGATCCAGAGGCTGGAGGTAACCAGCTATCTGGCCAGCGACCATATAGAGAACCTACTGCAAGAGGTTGATGGTCAATTACCTGGAGACAAAGAGAGGATGCTGGGGTTTATCAGCAAGTACCTGGCCATGCCTGCGGAGGAGAGGCTTAATTTCAGGCTGGGCAGGAGGATGGGCTACTACAGCGACCTGGATGACTTTTCTAATGTATATAAACGCGAGAGGATTGAACAGATTATCAGAGGGACAAGAGCCAGAGGCGATGATATCGAAGAGGTTATATTCAATCTGAAGAAAAGATTTCTTGTTTAGTGGGGGCGGATAG
>CAZYLE010000027.1:0-13671 GCA_964648675.1 uncultured Dehalococcoidales bacterium | reverse complement strand
GAACCTACAACCTAGCGGTTAACAGCCGCCCGCTCTACCGTTGAGCTACCGGGGAACCTGTTGTTCATAGTGACGTCATGAGAAGACGCTGCCTGCTTTATATTATACCATCATCGGCCAGTTGCCGTATTTCCTGTTCATTATATCCCAGGACATCGCAGTATATCTCATGGTTATGCTGGCCAAGGAAAGGAGCAGGGAGTGTCGGGTCGCCTGGCGTCTTTGATAGTTTAAAGGGGGAGCCAGTTACCTTTACTTTACCTGATATAACCTGGTCTACTTCGGCTACCATGTTTCGACTCAGAAGTTGAGGGTCATTGGCCACCTGGTCAAAAGTGGGAACTGGTGACGCTGGCAAGTGAGCATCGCTAAGCATCTTGACAATTTCCTTTGTAGTCCTTTCCCTGGTCCATTCCTCCACCAGGGCATCGATCTCTTCCGTGTTTTCCCTTCTCTCTGTGCGGTCAGCATACTTTGCCACCCCTAATAAGTCCCCTCTCCCCATAACTCGCAATAGGTTTTCCCACTGTCCGACAGTTACCACATTTATCACTACATCGCCATCCCTGGCGGGGTAGACGCCAAAGGCTCCAAAGTAGCGATTGCCCTTTCTCTGCGGAATCTCACCAGTCCCGTAGTAGATGGCAGCGGCCCCCGCGCCGGCAATATCCCACGTGCAGTCCTGCATCGATATATCGATGTATTGGCCTTCGCCCGTTCTCGACCTGTATTGTAACGCTGCAAGAATAGAAATTGTGTTATAGAGGCCAGCGAGCATGTCCGATACTGCTACCCCCACCATAGTGGGTGGGCCATCGGGAAATCCATTTTGGCTCATCAGCCCTCCCATGGCTTGAGCTATTGTGTCATATGCTGGTCGGGGACTGTAAGGACCGGTGTGCCCGAACCCTGATGACGAAGCGTATATCAATCCGGGGTTTACCCTGCTTAGTTCTTCATAACCAAGGCCGAGCCTGTCCATCACGCCCGGGCTAAAATTCTCGACTAAAACATCCACCCTTTTAACCAACTGTTTGCAGATCTCCCGACCTCTCTCAGCGGATAGATTCAAGGTGATGCTTTTCTTGCCGCGGTTAACGCTGATGAACATATAGCTCTCCCCACCCTCTGTCTGAGGCTCGTTAGTTCTCGATGCATCTCCCTCCCCGGGGATCTCTACTTTGATTACTTCTGCCCCCAGTTGTGTTAGCTTAAATGTACAAAAAGGGCCGGCTAGGGCCCTGGTGAAATCCAATACCTTGATGTGTTCTAACGCTTTGGCCAAGTCAACTCCTGTTGCTCTATATACTCCAGATGGCTGCCGAGCCAGGATTCGAACCTGGGCTTAGGGATCCAAAGTCCCCCGTGCTACCACTACACAACTCGGCAATTTTACGCCCTGTTACGTCCCGGTTCTTCTTTGAATCTAATAATTTTCTGTGCAGAGAGGCATCTACCGGCACTAACACTTGAAACAGTGCCGAAGGTCGGGATCGAACCGACACGGGAGTCGCCTCCCAACGGTTTTTGAGACCGTCGCGTCTACCTATTCCGCCACTCCGGCTTTTTCGCCCTTCAGATCAATGCTTAAGGAGTTACTGATTGCTCAATGGTGCCGAGGGGCGGAGTCGAACCGCCGACACGCGGATTTTCAGTCCGCTGCTCTACCACCTGAGCTACCTCGGCTCAGGGGTATTTTAAGTTCTCCCTGGCTATGATGTCAACAATGGGGGTAGGGAAGGGCAACTTATGGTATAATCTCGTTGTGCCATCACTGAGCGTTGAACGAATAGGTCAATTACTGACCCATCGATACCTCACCCTTGTGACGAGGCTTGCACTGGGTGGGGTATTTATTTTTGCCGGGGCGGCTAAATTAGGACAGCTTCAGGGGTTCATTCATATTGTCTACGAATATCAAATACTACCCTACTATTCTCTTGTTCAGGTTTACGGCTATGTTCTTCCTCCACTTGAGGTAGCCTTTGGCGTTTTTCTGGTCTTAGGATTACTCTTGAGAATCAGTTCCTCGGTGTTCATTCTGGTGCTTATCAGCTTTGTTATCGCCAAGAGCGTAGCCCTCGCCAGGGGGATGGGATTGCCCTGTGGCTGCTTCGGCGAGGTAGCTGTGATGCTAGGATCGCAAGCTCTGGCTCTCGACTTTCTCCTCCTCGCCCTGGCTTTTCAGATACTTTTTCACCGAGGCGAGTTCCTCGCTCTGGGGCCATGGCTCAAGCGCCGCCGGGCGCTAAAGTCAACCCCTACCTAAACCACTCCCTTGCCTCCCAGCCCCGGCTCAGTTCAACTAAGGCAATCCCTTTATTGAGGCGTGCCCTGGTATATTTAGGGTTCAACTGTATCGCCTTATCGTAACCTGCGATGGCGTCTTCCCACTCACCACGTTCGGAAAAGTCATTGGCTACACTATGGTAAATATCGGCGACAAGCTCCCTATCTCCCCATTCCTCCCTTTGGGGATTGCTTTTATGCTTCCTGTAATCAAAACCATGGGGGAGACTGTGCTCGATATCGATGGAGTGCATCCCCGCTCGGAGCTCAGTGAAGACATGGAGCCCGATACCAAAGGCATCTTCCAGGTGAACTGTCAGTACTTTAAGTCCAAATCTCTGGGCGAGCACGTTAAATAGGACGGTGAGTCCCAGGCAATTGCCCACCGTATCCGTTTCACCAAGCTGGGCATCAATGACATCGTTTAACCTGAAGCTACCGCGCTGTCGGTAACGATGAGGTTTAGACCTCCATAGCCAAAGGAAGATTTCCTTTGCCATTTCTACATCGGATGATTTTGGAGCGTGAGTGATTTCATAGCAGAAGTGGTCTAGCTTGGCCAGATAGCGATTGAATTCACCCTCATCGCTCACGCCTGAGGCGATCAAAGCTCCCTGAGCGAGGTCCATTTCTTCACCATCAAATAACTTCTTATACAATTTAGTCGGTTCCATTCAACGGCGGTATGTATTGCTAAACCGCCTGATATTATATAAAATCTACAACTAAACCCGGATAAATGTTCGATTGAGGAGGTGGGCCGATTGGATGCTTTGGCAAAACATGTGCTCTTAGAACTCAATGATTGCAATAGGGAGCGTTTGAGCGACATAGATTTCCTCAGGGATACCCTCCTTTGTGCAGCTCGTGAGGCAGGCGCTACTATAGTAGGCGACTCCTTTCATATTTTCCCGCCTTATGGCGGTGTGAGCGGCGTAGTGATCATCCTTGAGTCCCACCTCTCGGTTCATACCTGGCCGGAGCATGGCTATGCTGCGGTGGATATTTTCACTTGTGGAAGCCGTGTTCGCCCAGAGATGGCAGTAGACCTCCTTGTAAGAGAGCTTGAAGCTAAAGACACCTCTATTATAGAGTTAAAGAGGGGGATTTTAAAATCCCCGGTAAGCCATGAATGAAAGTAGCTGGTTTTATGACCATATCACCCCTGATATGGTGCAACTGCATAGCATCAAAGAGACAATCTATTCTGGGAAAACGCAGTTTCAATCTATCGAAATCATCGATACCGGTGGCTTTGGCAGATGTTTAGTGTTGGATGGCAAAATCCAGTCCAGCGAAATGGATGAATTCATCTACCATGAAGCTCTGGTTCATCCCGCTATGATTACCCACCCCTACCCCGAAAGCGTATTTATCGCTGGAGGTGGAGAGGGGGCGACCGCTAGGGAGGCGTTGCGGCACCCTTCGGTGAAAAAGGTAGTCATGGTGGACATTGACGAAGATGTAATCGATATCTGTCGTCGCTTCCTCCCTTCTTTTCACCAGGGCGCCTTCGATAACAGTAGATTGGAACTGCACATTGCTGATGTCAAGGCTTATCTTGAAGATTGCCAGGAGAATTTCGATGTGATCATTCTTGATCTACCTGAGCCTATAGAGGATGGGCCAGCCAATGTGCTGCACACTAAAGAGTTCTATCAACTTGTTGCCGAAAAGCTGAACCCCGAAGGTATCCTTTCCCTCCAGGCAGGCTCCAGCTCCTGGGGGAATCACGAGTGCTTCACTGCAATCGTCAATACCCTGGAATCGGTTTTCGCCCTTGTGTACCCTTATGCTACTCATGTCCCCAGCTATGCCAGCGTGTGGGGCTTTGCTGTCGCTTCACAGAAGCTGAGCCTTCTATCGCCAGCGGGGGTAGACCGCAAGATTTCCTCAAGAATGAAAGACGGGCTGAGGTTCTACGATGGGCTCACCCACCGCGGCCTTTTCACTCTCCCCAAGAACTTGAGGGAAGCTATAGATAACGAAGAGAGAGTGATAACGGAGCAAGAACCTCTCTTCATCTACCGGCCCTGAATATGGGCACCCCCAGCTTCGATGGAGGGTTAGAGCGTTTGCAGGTCGCAGAAGTGACGGGCGATGTCCAAACGCGCCACGTGTGACCCACCGAGCCACTGCTGCATCATCTTGTTGTCTCGCCAGTGCTTCTCCACGTCGCCCTCTCTGGTGTAGCCGTAGGAGCCCATCATCTCCATAGCCCTGTTGGCCACCATGACGCTTACATCGGCAGCATAGGTCTTGGCTATTCTTGATTTGGCCAGCATCTCGGGTGACCAATGCGAACCATAGGTTTCGGGCCGGTCCCACATGTAGGCGACGCTCAATGCATAGGTTCTGGCGGTCTCGATCCCAGTGACCATGTCAGCCAGGGTGCAGGCGATTATGCTGTGCTCCTTGATCGGCTTGCCGCCGGCTACCCTCTTTGAGGCGTAGTCGGTAACGATTTCAAAGATGTTCTGCGCTGTTCCTATCGACATAGCGGCACTGGCGATGGAACCCAGGACCAGGTTCTGGTGAAGAAGGTTAGCATCACCCCCTGGCCCCGCTGCTCGGTACCTCTTGGGCACCCTGACATTATCGAAGAAAACGGTGCAGTTCCTATCTGCCTGCATCCCCGACTTGTTCTCGAACCTGCCGAAGGAGACACCATCGATGGGATAGGGGACATAGATGAGGGCAATCCCCTCATCCCCCAGATCGGGATCGGTGGTGCACACGGTGAGATAAAGGTGAGATACACCGCTATTGGTGGGCCACTGCTTGACCCCGTTTATCACCCACTCCTCACCATCAAGGCGGGCGGTGGTGTGGATTTTGCGTCCCTCCATGCGAGGGTTCTCGATGTCACACCCGCCTTCCGGCTCAGTCATGGCGAAGCAGCCGAATGCAACTTCGTCCTCGGGGAAGACGCCAGCCAATTCCTCTATTAAATCCGGTCTTCTATATGGATCAATTCTAATGGGGAACAGGCACCAGCCAGTGCAGGCCATGGCAACGGCTATCCCGCTATCACCACGGGAGAGTTCCTCCAAAAATCCCATCTGATTGGTCAAGGACAGAGGTCGGTCTGCTGCCATGATCCTTCCCATGCCCAGTTCAATCATTATCTTCCTGAACAATGGTTCGATGACCTTGGTATGGTCCTTGTCATCGTCGATCTGCTGCCTCACCGGGAGGATTTCGTTGTCTACGAACTGGCGCGCCAGCGCACGGGCCATCTTGGCCTCTTCGGTGTCCAGCACATCTATTGCGATATGATTCGCCATTTCTTGCCTCCTTATTCATTGCTTTTGAACCGTCGCTCTTCATCATACTATTGATACGGAGACTAATCAATCTCTTTTTCCTACCAGGCTGGGATGCTATAATCTAGGTGTGGATGTTCTTGAGGGGTTGAATGCGGCACAGCGGGAGGCGGTGGAGGTTATTGAGGGGCCGTTGCTCATCCTTGCCGGTCCAGGCAGTGGCAAGACACGGGTCATTGCCCATCGTGTGGCCTACCTGATCAAGGTTTGGGGCATCAGTCCGTACCATATTCTGGCCGTTACCTTCACCAACAAGGCGGCCAGGGAGATGAAAGAGCGCCTGTACCAACTTCTCGGCAGCTCGGTTGACGATCTAACCCTGGGCACCTTCCATGCCATTTGCGCTCGCATCCTGAGAAGGGATGGAGGGCACATAGGTGTCGATCCGAGGTTTGTCATCTACGATGACGATGATGAGCTCGCCCTGGTCAAGCGTAGCCTTCAGGAGTTGGATCTTGATCCAAAGCGCTATCTACCCCGCATCGTACTTTCCGCAATATCCGCCGCCAAGAGCCGCCTAATTGCGCCCGAATATTATGTCAACAACTCCTACTTCGATGAGGTGGTGCAGCGGGTTTACCAGCGCTACCAGAACCTCCTTGAAGAGAGCAAGGCCCTTGACTTCGATGACCTGTTGATGAAGGCGGTCTATTTGTTCCGCCAATGCCCTGAGGTTCTCGCCAAGTACCAGCAGCGCTACTACCACGTGCTTATCGATGAATTTCAGGATACCAACGTTGCGCAATATGTCCTAGCGAAGCAGTTGGCTGGAGGCTATCGCAACATATGTGTGGTTGGCGACCCAGACCAGTCGATATACTCGTGGCGCTTTGCCGATATGAGAAATATCATGAGCTTCGAGCGGGATTACCCCGATGCCAAGGTAGTGTACCTTGAGCAGAACTACCGCTCCACCAAGACAATCCTCGAGGTGGCGCAGCGCGTGATCTCGGCCAACAGTCAGCGGAAGGAGAAGGGGCTGTGGACGGAGAATGAACTGGGAGTGCCTATTACTATTGCTGAGACCTACACTGAGCAGGAGGAGGCACAGTCTGTAGTGAGTGAAGTGGAGAAGCTCACTACTAAGGAACATTTCAAGCGGGGCGATTGCGCTGTGCTGTATCGCACCAACGCCCAGTCGAGGGCTATTGAAGAAGCATTTATTCGCTATGGGATACCTTACAAGCTGGTAGGCGGCACCCGCTTTTACGAGCGGCGGGAGGTCAGGGATTTAATCGCCTACCTCAGGCTTATTCACAACCCCTATGATAGCGTGAGCCTCTTGAGGATTATCAATGTGCCACCGCGGGGAATCGGCCAGCGCACAACGGACGAGTTGTCGCACTGGGCGAAGGGTCTATCTCTACCTGTTTATGCTGCTTTGCAGACGCTTGCTGATGAAAATGAAACATCCCCTTTTAGTCCACGATCTATCAAAGCTCTTACCAGCTTTATGAACATACTCAATGAATTAATCATAGAAAGCAAGGAGCTAAATGTAGTCGAGCTTTTTGACCTGGTGTTGGAGCGCTCTGGATATAAAGAATACATCATGGATAGAGATGATGGGGAGGATAGATGGGATAACATCCTCGAACTGCGCACAGTGGCGAATGATTACCGCCATCTGGCACCCGAGGATAGCCTTTCCTCTTTTCTTGAGGGGGTGGCACTGGTCTCCGATGTAGATAGCTACGATGAAAAGATTGATGCGGTGACGTTGATCACGCTCCACGCCGCCAAGGGTCTGGAGTTCCCTGTGGTGTTCATCGTCGGTACAGAGGAAGGATTGCTTCCTCACCGGAAGTCCTTTGATGATCCCGACCAGATGGAGGAGGAACGCCGCCTATGCTACGTGGGTATTACTCGGGCCATGGAGCGTCTTTATCTCGTCCGTGCCTTTCGACGTAGCCTGATGGGAAGCAGTGGACCGACGCTTCCCTCACGCTTTCTCTTGGATATCCCATCCCATCTGGTAATCACGCCAACCGGGCATGCCAGGGAGAGTGCTGTCCAGCCAACCTTAACCACAAAAGCGCCTTTAAATGCTGGGGACCATGTGCGCCACACTTTCTTCGGGGAGGGCATAGTGATCAACTGCTTACCAACCAAAGATGATCATGAGGTCACTGTGGCGTTTAAGGGAGATGCCGGGCTGAAGAGACTGCTGTTGAGCTTAGCACCTCTGGAGAAGATATAATAGCTAAGTGCAGAAACGGACCTAAGACCCTTGACAGGTCGACGGGGTTTGTGTAGACTTTCCATGGCTAGGGTGGAGTTTTTTTGGTCACTATACGGATGTTTTAGAAGGCAGGATTTACTCTAGCCAGGGAAAAAAACAAAGGAGGTAGCGAATTGGCTGAAGGGTCGATAATTACTGATGAGATCAGGGCGATGATTGGTACGTTGTCGGAACCAGTCATCATGGAGGTGGGAAGGGTGGCGATAAGAAGGTATGCCGATGCTGTGGGCGATGACAACCCTCTTTTCCAGGATGTGGAGCATGCAAAGAATGCTGGATATGAGGATATCATCTGCCCGCCTGGTTTCTGGGGTTGGCCTATCAAGGGGAGAGCAACTATTGGCGGCCTGTCTATAGTTGGGGGCGTGCTGATGAAGGCCGGCCTTTGGCGTATCCTCGATGGCGGAGTGGACCAGGAGTTCTACATCCCCATCCGTGCCGGCGACACCCTCACTGCCTACTCGAAGGTCGCGGATATCAGAGAGAGGGAAGGGAAAACGGGGAAGATGCTATTTACCACGGTAGAGACCACCTATTTGAATCAGAACGGCGACACAGTAGCCGTAAACCGGGCAACGATTATCGCTAGGTAAGGGGGAATAAATGGCTAAAAAGCAAGTCTATTATGAGGATGTAAAGGTTGGTGATGAAGTGCCTACCCTGGAGAAGATCTCCACAACCCAGATGGCGGTTAGATGGGCTGGGGCATCAGGTGACTTCAACCCACTTCACTATGATGAGAACTTCGCTGCAACTCAGGGAACAGGCGGCATAATTACCCACGGTGCTCTCAAGAGGGCCTGGCTGGTCCAGCTAATGACTGACTGGATAGGCGACAAAGGCCGAGTGAAGAAGTTCTCCTGTCAGTACCGGGGCATGGATTACCCGCGAAAAATGGCGAATATGGGAGCCCCTGTAGAAGGGGAAACATGGCTGTGCAAGGGCACGGTTACCAATAAAAAAGTAGAGGATGGCGAGCACCTTGTGGAGTGTGATATATGGGTGCAGAATGGGAAGGGGGAAAAGACCACGCCAGGTAGTGCCACGGTTATATTGCCCGCTAAAAAGGGGTAATGTCTGAGGTGTAGTCCACAAATAGATAAGAAGGCAATTTCAGCTTATTGATGATAAACGGGGGTCGATAATAGGGAAGTTGCTAATTTGGATGGGCCAGATTAATAGAGATTCAATTGAAAGGGGACAAAAGTGGCGAAGTTACTACAAGGGAAAGTAGCGATTGTTACAGGGGCGGGAAGAGGATTGGGAAGAGGTGAAGCACTACTGTTAGCCAAAGAAGGAGCTAAAGTAGTGGTTAATGACCTCGGTGGAGGCTTTGATGGCACGGGGGCTGCTGCAGGTCCCGCAGATGAAGTAGTGTCCGAGATAAAGGCCTTTGGTGGAGAAGCAGTGGCTAACTACGAGAGTGTAACCAGTTTTCAGGGAGCAAAAAAGATCATTGATTGCGCTATCGAGAAATTTGGTAAATTGAACATCTTAGTTAATAACGCTGGTATCCTGCGTGATAAGATGTTCTTCAATATGACAGAGGAAGAATGGGATGCCGTACTGAATGTCCACCTGAAGGGCACTTTTAACTGTTCTAGGCATGCTTGTGCTTACTGGAGACAAGAACACAAAGCTGAGAGAGTCCATAATGGCAGGATTATAAACACCACATCTGATGCTGGGCTCTTGGGAAATGTTGGTCAAACCAATTACGGAGCAGCCAAGGCAGGAATTGCTGCCCTTACTAATATCCTCGCCAGGGAAATGGAAAGATACAACGTAACCTGCAATGTCATTGTCCCGGTGGCAAGGACAAGACTAACAACTGATGCTACCCCATCAATGAGGGCATTTATGGAGAGTACTCCACCGCCGGGTGAGCTAGATATGCTTGACCCAGAAAATATGGCTCCCCTTGTAGTTTACCTGGCATCTGATAAGGCCAAGGACGTAACTGGCCAAGTCTTTAGGCTGGTAGGGAACAAGGTTTGGTTACTTGGTGGCTGGCACACAATAGATGTGCAGACTAAAAAAGAGAAGGCTAGATGGACCCCGGGGGAGCTCGATAAGGCAGTCAAAGAACTGTTGAAGAAAGCTCCGCCAAAATTGGACGTAACAACGCCTTTTAGGGAAGCGGGACTTTTTTAGTGCACTGCATCAGATAGCGCTTGGGACAAGACCAAAGTGTAGGGCTTGCGAGTAATCCCGGTGAGAGGCGAAAGGCTGGGTGGAGACTTAGTTTTCGCATTAACTAATATGATGAGTGGATAGGTTGAGGAGGCTAACTAGATAAGGAGGCAAAATGGGTGAAAGACTGAAAGGGAAGGTGGCAGTGATAACAGGTGCGGGCCGCGGTATTGGCAGAGGTCATGCACTTTTGTTTGCCGCTGAGGGGGCAAAGGTAGTGGTCAATGACTTCGGCGGCGCCGCAGACGGGACCGGAGGCGCCAAGGGCCCAGCCGATGAAGTGGTGGAAAAGATCAGGAAGGCGGGGGGCGAGGCTGTGGCCAGCTATGAAAGCGTGGCTACACCGGAGGGTGGAGAGAAAATCATCAAGACTGCCATTGACAATTTTGGCAGGCTGGACATCCTGGTGAACAACGCTGGCGTGCTTCGAGACCGTATGATATTCAACATGACCGAAGAGGAGTGGGAAACGGTTATCAAGGTTCACCTGTATGGCACCTTCCATTGCACCAAACCTGCCTGTGTTGTCATGAGGCAGCAGAGAGGTGGCCGCATTGTGAATACCTCTTCTACGTCGGGTCTTGGCAATAGAGGTCAAGCCAACTATGCCGCAGCCAAGGAGGGTATCGCTGGTTTCACCAGGACGGTAGCTAGAGACATGGGCAGGTATGGCGTAACCTGTAACGCCATTCGCCCAGCCGCTGCTACGAGGTTGACAGTATCCCCTGAGATGGAGGCTGCTCGAAAGAAGAGAGAAGCGACGGGCCAACCGGCACCAGCATTTGACATCACATCTTTAGTGCCTGAAGCGATTGCGCCCTTGGTAGTGTTCTTATGTAGCGACGAGGCGGCAAACATAAATGGGCATATCTTCTATGTTCGTGCCGGCCAGATCAGTCTCATGACCGACCCAACAATATGGAGAAGTATCCACAAAGACGGTAGATGGACGGTGGACGAGCTTTGTAGGGTTGTCCCACAGTCACTGGCGGCAGGCCTGGTTAATCCATCGCCACCGGAACCACAGAAGTAATAGGAAGTCCAACGAGGCTAAGGAGGCAAAATGGGTGATAGACTAAAAGGTAAAGTTGCAATAGTAACGGGCTCAGGTCGTGGCCTCGGTAGATGCCATGCTCTGGCGCTTGCTGCTGAGGGGGCAAAGCTGGTTATTAATGACCTCGGTGGCGCTGTGGATGGCACCGGGGCGGCCAAGGGGCCGGCCGATGAGGTGGTGGAAGAGATCAAGAAGATGGGTGGAGAGGCTGTTGCCAACTATGACAGCGTAGCTACCTACGAAGCTGGGGAGAATATGGTCAAAACCGCCATTGACAGCTTTGGTAAATTAGACATATTAGTGAATAATGCTGGCGTGCTACGAGACCGTATGGTCTTCAACATGACTGAAGAGGAATGGGATACAGCAATAAAGGTCCACCTCTATGGCCATTTCAACACCACCAAGCACGCCTGCGTCGTCATGAGGCAGCAGAGGAACGGGAGGATTATAAATACATCCTCATCAGCGGGTCTTGGTAACATGGGGCAAGCTAACTACAGCGCAGCCAAAGAAGGAATAATCGGCTTGACCAGGACAGTGGCCATAGATATGGGAAGATATGGGGTGACCTGCAATGCCATTCGCCCCTTAGCAGGCACAAGGCTGACACTGACCACTGAGCTGTTTGAAGCGTGGAAGAAGCGGGGCATGACTGAGGAGCAGATAAGGGGAATGTTCCCACAACCTGAGGATGTCTCGCCTTTAGTGGTATTCCTGTGCACCGATGAAGCGGCTAATATCAATGGCCGCACGTTCGATGTCGGTGGCGGCAACATAGGCATCTACACAGAGCCTGAGAACTTCCGTTCCATCTTCAAAGAGGGTATGTGGACCGTCGATGAACTCTGCAACCTGGTTCCGAAGACACTGGCGAGGGGCTTGGAGAACCCATCTCCACCGGCGCCACCGAAGCAATAGAAAACATTCAGGGATTTGGGAGGTTGTTACTGGGAGAGGCGAGGTTTCGCCTCTCCCAATTGTTTCGTGTGAGTTCCATTGTAACGAAGTTGTTGTTGCGCTTTTTTGCGTGCCCATAGGGGACAAAGCCGCACTTTTGAAAGCAAGCCTGCGCTCTGACGTTCCACTCGAGTGTTTTGAGATAGATTCTGTTTAGGCTCGTTGTACTAAAAATATGGTCTAACAGAACGGTGACAGCGTCGGTTCCATAACCCTGCTCCCAGTAGTTACGGTTGCCAATCATAATGCCTAACTCGGCTTGGCCCTTCTTTTTATCGATGTCATAGTACATGCAATTGCCAATATGCTTGCCGGCCAGGCTTTCTATAGCGAAGCGACGCCGCCGCTCGCTTGGACTACTGAGCTCTGTGACGTGTTCAAAAAGATACTCCATATACGGTATCTTCAGAGGCGGGGCAGCATCAAGGTGGGCGAGTTCGTCATCGCTACGCCAGGCATAGTCATTGGTGGCATCTTCCCATCTCTTTTCCCTGAGCACTATCTTCTTGCCCTTCAGCATAAGAGCACTCCATCTACAGAATTCTGAAAGACAATGGGTCCTTTTCGAAACCTAACTCCTCCAGCGCGTCCTGCGCTGCTTGGCGAATATGCTCATCGGAGTGACTCAGGCATTGTTGCAGTATATCCTCTGCCTCGCTGCCCCCGATCTTTCCCAATGCTGCTATAGCGGAGAGGCTTACCTGACTATCAAGGTCGTGGATGAGCTTGCTTAGATAGGGCACGGCGTTCTCCTCTCCAAGCTCTCCACAGGCCGCAGCGGCTTCGTAGCGAATCTCCGCATCTGCGCTATTAAGTTCTCTCAGCAGCGTTGGCAGCCAGGCTGGGTCGCTATTCTTGCCCATGGCGTAGATAGCGCTGACTCGCATAGAGGCATGCTCGCTCTCGTAGGCTTGTTGGATGATCTCCTTCACCCTTGGCAGACTGAGGGGAGCAATTGCCTCTATAGCTCGCCTCGTCACCTCGAGTTGTTCATCTTCGTCCTCGATGATAGTGAACAGAGCCCTTTCCACCTTTGCCCTATCTTCAGGACGCAAATTTCCCAGTTCAGCGAGCATAGCGAATTTGCCCAATGCCATTGCTGCCGCAGCGCACACCGATTCCTTGCTATCCTCTCTGAGCAGAGTGATAAAGGAGTCGATAAGACAGCGATTCTCACATTCCCATAAGCCATCGATAGACTTTGCCCTGATTATCTCATCAGGGTCGTGAAGACATGCAATGAATATATCGTCGAAGTTCAAATTAGGGTTCTCTTCGGCAAGCTCAACAAGATGATTCACGATCTGCCTTTGCCTATCGACATCCAGTTTAGTCCAGATCTCTATGAATGACTTAAGCTCGTCTGACGAAAGGGTTGACAGGTTGGCTAGCTTTGAGATGACCAGAGGTTTTTCACTATTGCTGATCTCAGCCAAGTATCTCTCTAGCGACAAAGGGATACCTCCATTGTTATCCGTTACTGATCACGGATAAACCAGCCAAATGGATGGCGGGAGTCTTCAATGAACTGCCAACCCACTTCGCTTCATTTCCTATGGCAATAAGCTCCTTTAGGACATCGTAGATATTCCCTGAAATCATTGTGT
>CAZYLE010000026.1:6407-13748 GCA_964648675.1 uncultured Dehalococcoidales bacterium | reverse complement strand
GTTATTTATGATGCAACGATGCCCGTTCGGTAACAGTTTCTATTGATGCAATACGTACGGTACCTGTAATAGGTTAGCACTTGACTTCCTACTTAAAATTGTGTTATAAACTTTGAAAAGCTCTTCGAGTTGTCGCGCCTAAACCATGGTATGGGCATGGCGGGCAGCCGGTAGACTGAAAGTCTCGAGGGTATAGGTAGAAATGCTTGTGCCTCCCGTGATTGGAAAGGAGAGCGGCAGATGGATTCATCTATGCATGCCTCCTTTCGGAGGCATTTCTTTGTTCTGGAACGCGGCCTCGAAACGTGAACCTTGTGAATATAAATGCCTTTATTTGCATGCTCAAGTTTGAGAAAGGGGGATTGTGGCAATGATTGGGCAAATCTGCAGATGGCTGGCTAAAAGAAGGTTGACCATTACCTTCCTCCTCCTGGGTACAGTTATCCTGCTATTTATTTTTATACCGCTGGCCAAAACTATTTTCTCCTCAAGCCCCTCGCTGTTATGGGAAACACTGCTTGAGGGGGAGGTGATAAGCTCTATTTGGCTCACCCTTTATACCGCTCTAATAGCCACGGTAGTGGGACTCCTCCTTGGCGTTCCCCTTGCCTATTTTTTAGCGCGCCATAGTTTTCGGGGGAAGCGATTTGTAGAGGCACTTATCGATGTTCCTATAGTGGTTCCCCACACGGCGGCAGGCATCGCCCTCCTCTTCGTCTTTGGACAAAATTTCGCAATAGGGCGAGTTTTTCATTCGATCGGCATAGATTTTGTGTTGTCGATTCCCGGGATAGTGATCGCCATGCTCTTCGTAAGCGTCCCCTTCCTCATCGACTCGGCAAAGCAGGGATTTGAGAAGGTGGACGAGCGGATGGAAAAGGTGGCGCGCACCCTGGGCGCTTCTCCATGGCAGACATTTTTCAGGGTATCGTTGCCCTTGGCCAAGGGAAGCATATTCGGCGGGAGCGTTATGATGTGGGCCCGGGGCATAAGTGAATTCGGTGCAGTCCTGGTCCTTTGTTCCTACCCCACCATTGCCCCTATCCTGGTCTACACCCGACTTGAGGAGTATGGGCTCAAATACGCCCTACCGGTAGCTAGTATCCTCATCATAATTTGTCTTGTCGTATTTGTCGGGCTGAGAAGCTTTGCTTATCGGAGGGAGAGGGCATGATAGAGATAAAAAACCTCACGGTAGACCTAGGTAGCTTTCTTCTTCGAGATATCAATCTAAAGGTAGAGAAGGGAGAATACTTTATCATCCTGGGACCGACGGGAGCGGGGAAGACTATCCTGCTTGAGTCCATAGCCGGTCTCTATCCCATAAGGAGCGGTGAGATTTGGCTCGACGGGAGAGAGGTCACTGGCCTTGAGCCTGAGAAAAGGGGGATTGGATTCGTATATCAGGACTATGTACTCTTCCCCCACCTCTCGGTGAAGGATAACCTTATCTTTGGGTTGAAGCAGGGCCGGCGACCAAAGCGGGAGCTGCAAAGGGTGATGGAGTGGCTAACAGACCTTCTTGAAGTGGGTCATCTTCTAGAGCGGAGGCCCGATACGTTGAGCGGTGGGGAGAAGCAGAAGGTTGCACTGGCGAGGGCGTTATCCGTAGGCCCGAATGTGCTGCTGCTGGATGAGCCATTGAGCGCCCTCGATCCTCAGACCAGGGAGGGCGTGCAGCAGGAGTTGAGGCGGGTTCACCAGCGATTGCGGCCGACCATTATCCATGTCACCCATGATTTCGAGGAGGCCGTCGCTCTGGGTGATAGAATCGCTGTTCTCAATGAGGGTCGCATCCTGCAAGTAGGAACGCCGCAGGAGATATTCCGCCAGCCCAACTCAGAGTTTATCGCCCGCTTTTCAATGACTCGCAATATCTTTGTAGGTGAGGTACGGCAAGGTGAGGAGGGCAACCCGGTTTTCGCCATCGATAACATGGAGTTTGAGGTGGTAACCGAGCTCCGTGGCAAGCTTCATGCCTCCATTCGCCCAGAGGACATACTTGTATCCAAAGAACCGCTGGTTTCCAGCGCTCGAAACTCGTTGAAGGGAAAGATCACCTCTGTCGCTGATCGTGGCTCGACTATCCATCTCACGGTGAGCACTCCACTGGATTTCGTGTGTATGGTCACCCGCCGTTCATTCGATGAATTGAATCTGGAGAAAGGAGGTGAGGTTTACATAACATTTAAGGCTTCGTCAGTCCATGTATTTTAAAAAAGAGAGAAAAAGGAGAGCAAGATGAAAAAAGCTATACTTGGCATCATAGCGCTGGCTGTGATGTTTGCTTTGCTGATAGGAAGCGGTTGCACATCTGCACCGAGTCTCATCATTCTCCATGCCGGGAGCCTTTCGGTTCCGTTGGACAAGATATCGGAGGAATTCATCAAGCAGAATCCGGGGGTAACAATCAATACTGAATCAGCGGGGAGCCGCACCACAATAAGGAAAGTTACCGAGCTGGGTAAGCCGTGTGACATAATAGGCTCAGCTGATTATATAGCCATCGAGGAGCTAATGTTCCCTGATTGGGCCGAATGGTACATATGCTTCGCTCGAAATCAGATGGTCATCGTTTACCGGGATGGGGCTCTCTTCGCCGAGGACATCGTGAGCGGGGAGCGCACCTGGTACGATGTGCTGCGCAACGAGGATGTTACGTTTGGCCACTCCGACCCGGATGCTGACCCCTGTGGCTATTACACCCTGATGGTGGTCCAGTTGGCCCAGAAGTACTATTACGATGAAGCTGAGGACTTTGGCCTAACACCCGATGACAACGCCACAGACCTCTATGACGCGCTGATTGCCGTGCCGCGGGGTGGCATAGAGATGGATCGAGGCCGGATTGGGGGCGACTGGGGGGAGGTGGTAAAGCCCAAGTCGGTCGACCTCCTCTACTTGCTCGAGTCGGGGGACCTGGACTATGCCTTCGAGTACCTCTCGGTGGCGGAGCAGCATGAGTTTGACTACATTGAGCTGCCTACGGAGATCGACCTGTCGAGTCTGGACTTCGAGGATTTCTACGCCAGTGTAGAGGTAGAGGTCACCGGTAGCGAGCCGGGGACAACCACTCTGCTGATTGGAGCGCCAATCGTGTATGGACTGACCATCCCGACCAAAGCACCGAATCCGGAGCTGGCCTTAGACTTCGTGGAGTTCATTCTTTCCTCGGATGGCCAGGCGATTCTGCAGGAATGTGGCCAGCCTGCCATCGTGCCAGCAGTGGCTAGCGATCCAGAAAAGGTTCCGCAGGAGCTGTGGGATTATATTAATCACCCATAATCTGGAGCACGACCTCCCTGGAACGGGGGCGGTTGTCGAAATCCACCAACACAATCTGCTGCCAGGTACCCAGATGCAGAGACTTGTTGGTGAAGGGCACTACTAAAGAGGGGCCCAAGAGCGAGGCCCGGACGTGGGAGTATCCATTGCCGTCTCCCCAGGCGCGGTCGTGCTGGTATTGAATATTCCTGGGGATGTTCCTTTCCCACATATCTTGAAAATCACTGAGGAGCCCGGTCTCATTCTCGATTGTGGTTACTCCCCCTGTTGAGCCGGCAACGAAGAGGGTTACTGTCCCTGAATTGATATCGGAGCTGGAAACCTCCCGCTTCACCTGGCTGGTGATGTCAATGATGTCGCAGTTTCCCTTGGTGCGAAGGCTTATTTTTTTTGTAACCACCATTCTAATCGCCTCCTTTTTCCAGCCTCCAGATAGTGTCCTCTAACTCAAATACAGGGCCGTCCTGGCATACTAGCTTCACGCCTTGCCTGGTCTCTATGGCGCAGCCCAGGCACACGCCAAACCCACAGCCCATTCTGGCCTCCATTGAGACCTGAACCGGCTTCCCCTTTATCGAGGTTTGGCTTGACATAACTTCATACATGGCAATGGGGCCACAGGCGAAGACTTGATCAGCCTTGCCAGTGAAGTTGGCTAGAAGGTCTGTTGCCATGCCCTTCTTACCTACCGAGCCGTCCTCTGTGGCAACCAGAACATCGATTCCATGAGGGAGCAGATGGGGTGGATAGAGCTGGTCTTTGGTGGGTGCCCCTAATATCAGAGTGATATGTGCTCCCCTCGCCAGTTCGTTCTCGGCAAGGGCGACCAACGGGGCTATCCCAATGCCGCCAGCAACCAGGAGCAAATGACGTGACTGAACCCTGAATCCATGGCCTAGTGGCCCCAGTAAGTCAATCTTGTCCCCTTTGCTTCTCTGGGCTAGCCACTTTGTTCCTCGGCCGACCACCGAGAAGAGGAGAGCGAATTGGGTGGGGGAGGGGCATGGTGAGGTGCGATGGATGGCCAAGGGACGCCTGAGCAACAGTTCATGGTCTTCGCTGGTGCGCACCATAACAAACTGACCCGGTATTGATTCAGAGGCGATTTCAGAGGAGCGGGCCCACATAAGATGGATGCCGGGCAGGATTTCTGTGTTTGAGGTAACGGTTGCGAGAATCTGCTTCAAGCGGTCACCCTTTGTGTTCCGTTAGATACTCCCTCAGGGGCTGAACAGAATAGCTTTGTGCTCTGTTAGTTGAAGCCTCCATAGCCGCTTTAAAGGTGTCGAGTGAGGTGTAACAGGGGACTCGCTTCTCTGTGGCGACGCGGCGAATGCTAAAGCCGTCGGCCAGGGGACCTCGCTCCCCGGTGATGGTATTGACTACCCCCTTGACCGTCCCATCGCGGATGATGTCAAGGATATCCGGGTATCCCTCTCCTATCTTCTTACTGATCATGGTTATGGGCATCCCCTCCGCCTCAATCATCGCTGCCGTGCCCTCAGTAGCATACAGGTTGTAGCCAAGAGAAGAGAGTACTCGTATGATGGGCAGGGCTTCGGGTTTATCTTTATCAGCGATGCTCAATAGAATCGAGCCTTCTGAAGGAAGCGTGAGATCGGCAGCCAGCAATGCTTTTGTCAGGGCGGCGCCAAAGGTGTAGTCTATCCCCATGACCTCACCTGTAGATTTCATCTCAGGACCAAGGTAGGTATCTACCCCGCTCAGCTTGGACATAGAGAAAACCGGCGCCTTGATGGCCACCAGGTTCTGCTTTGGCCAAAGCCCTCCTTCGTAGCCCTGCTCCTTCAGGCTCTGTCCCAGCATCACCTTGGTAGCTATGCGAACCATGGGCACCCCGGTAACCTTGCTAATGAATGGGATGGTCCTGCTCGCTCGAGGGTTTGTCTCCAATACATAGACTGAGGAGACCTCACCCTCAGGCATGATCACGTACTGAATATTCATCAGCCCCTTCATATGAAGCGCCAACCCAATCCGTGTTGAATATTCAACGATGGTTTCCACTTCCTCATCGGTAAGACCTAAAGCAGGATAGACTGCCATGGAGTCTCCGCTGTGAACCCCGGCCCGCTCGATATGCTCCATAATGCCCGGGATGAGCACCTGCTCCCCGTCGCAAATGGCATCTACCTCCACCTCTTTTCCCTCGAGGTATTTGTCTATGAGCACTGGATGTCTGGAGTGTGTCTCTATGGCCAGCTTCATGTAGTGAATTACCTCAGTGGCGTTGTAAACGATCTCCATGGCTCTGCCTCCCAGCACGTAGCTGGGACGGACGAGAACAGGGTAGCCAATGAGCTTGGCTACATTGAGCGCCTCTTCGACGGTGGTAGCTGTGGAACCAGGTGGCTGGGGGATGCCCAGCAGGTTCATCAGATTCTCAAAGCGGTGGCGGTCCTCCGCTTCATCAATAGCCTCGACGCTGGAGCCAAGGATGGGCATGCCACTGCGAAACAGGGGTTCCGACAGATTGATCGCTGTTTGCCCACCGAACTGCACCATTGTGGGGGTGGTAGCAATCCCCTCATTTTCAAGGACATCGCGCACGCTTTCCTCATCCAGAGCCTCAAAGTAGAGGCGATCCGATGTATCGAAGTCGGTGGAGACCGTCTCCGGGTTGGAGTTGATGATGATGCTGCTGTAGCCTGCTCCTTGAAGGGCCCAGGCGGAGTGAACACAGCAATAGTCGAACTCAATGCCCTGACCGATGCGAATTGGACCTGAGCTAATGACCACTGCCTTACCTCCCTCCAGAGGCTCAGCTTCATTTTCCATTTCGTAGGTGCTGTAGAAATAGGCGCTCTCGGCGTCGAATTCGGCGGCGCACGTGTCCACCATCTTGTACACGGGGAGGATTCGCCAATTATGACGCATCTCCCGCACCTGCTCTGGCAACCTGTCGGCTAAGGTCCCGATCTGCTCATCGGAGAATCCAATACGCTTTGCCTCCCACAGGAGCTGTGGGGTCAGCGGCTCAGAGAGGAGGTTCTTCTCCATCTGCACGATGTTATACAGCTTGTTCATAAACCATGGATCGATCGCTGTGTCTCTTGATAATTGCTCAGTGCTCACACCCCTCCGCAGCGAGGCCATAAGTCCCCAGAGGCGAAGGTCGTTGGGCCCAATAGGGAAGCTATCTTTCCAGTTTGGGTCCTCCCAGAGCAGCGACTTACCGCCTATCTCCAGGGAACGTACCGCCTTCTGCAACGCCGCCTCGAAGGTACGATCGATGGCCATCACCTCGCCAGTGGCCTTCATCTGGGTGCCGATGATGCGGTCGCCCGAGGCGAATTTATCGAAAGGCCAGCGTGGGATTTTAACCACGAGATAGTCCAGCGCTGGCTCAAAGGCAGCCGTCGTCTTACCGGTTACCTGATTTGCGATTTCGTCGAGCCTCCTACCGACAGCTATCTTGGCGGCGACACGGGCGATGGGGTAGCCTGTTGCCTTGGAGGCCAGGGCTGAGCTGCGGCTGACGCGTGGGTTCACCTCGATTACATAGTAGGGAGGGCATCCATCTTTAACATGCTCATAAACATCGCCGCTTCCTCCCGGAGGCCAGTATTCCGCCAGCATCGGATGAGGGGCGAGGGCAAACTGGATGTTGCACCCCCCTTCTACTCCCAGTGCCTTGATTATTCTGATGCTGGCTGAGCGCAGCGCCTGACATTCTCTATCTGACAGGGTCTGGGCCGGGGCGACTACAATGCTATCGCCGGTATGTACCCCCATGGGGTCGATATTTTCCATGCTACAAATGGTTATACAGTTATCGGCCCCATCCCTCATCGCCTCGTATTCTATCTCCTTCCAGCCGACGACGCTTTTTTCCACCAGTATCTGATGGGCCGGGCTTACCGCCAGACCGATGGCGGCGATGTAGTCAAACTCCTCTATGGTAGCGGCATGGCCGCCGCCGGTGCCGCCGAGGGTGTAAGCCGGGCGGATGACCACCGGCAGGCCAATGGACTTGACTGCCTGGCGCGCTTCATCCATGCTGGTGGCGATGATACTCTCGGGTACCGGCTCGCC
>CAZYLE010000026.1:0-6397 GCA_964648675.1 uncultured Dehalococcoidales bacterium | reverse complement strand
GTTTAGCCCGGTCTGCCCGCCGAGTGTAGGCAGCAGACCGTCGGGGCGCTCCCGCTCGATAATGCGGGCAATAACATCGACAGTAAGCGGCTCGATGTAAACGATGTCGGCGATACCTTCGTCGGTCATGATGGTGGCCGGATTGGAGTTGACCAGAACCGATGTCACGCCCTCCTCGCGGAGCGCCTTACATGCCTGGGTGCCGGCGTAGTCGACCTCCGCCGCCTGCCCGATGATAATGGGCCCCGAACCGATCACCAAGACCTTAGATATTTCTGACATATTTCGTTGTTGTTGCTCCTACTGTAGTTGTTTTGTTTTGCTTGGAAAAATATAAGCGATAACTTGACCACTTGTAGTCGGCTGGTGAGAGAACCAGTTCGGCTCTTACAGGATTGTTGTGAATGTAATCAAGCTTCTCAGTGAGTGTTTCCTCGCTGTAAATGTTGAAGTCGTAGAAGCCTGGCTGCCATAGCCGATGCTTGATGTTTCGCTTGTGTGCCTTGGGGTCTGCTCTATCTTGGGTAGCCGAGAGCATCCGCTCTCGGTTTTGGGAAACGGGTCGGAGCGGATGCTCCGACCTACCCATGAGCGAGTCGATGATGCGTCTTGCCGTCGCTCCCTTTATTCGTTGCATTATTGTCGAGATGTTCAACATGGGATATTCATCCTTGTCCCACCACAGTAAAAGATGTAGATGGGTCGGCATTATCACATAGCCTATTATTGAATAGCCAAGCTTCCAGCTGTAGAATAGCAATTCATCAAGAAGAATCTGTAAGAACTCCTCATCCTGAAAGTATGGATAATTCTTGTATGTATTTGTGGTAATGAAGTGGACATATGAATTGTCATCAAATTTTGGAAGGCTTTTATACGCTGTCCCTTCTTCCTTAGCTTGAAAAGCTATTTCCATTTCCCTTTAACTGGCTGGAGCAGATGCTCCAGCCTACCCTGCTTAAATTCCGGCGTAGTCGAACTCAGCCGCCTGCCCGGTCACGATGGGCCCCGAGCCTATGACGAGGACTTTAGAGATTTTGCTCGCTTTTTCCGTGGTCGTTTTACCTTCCCTTCTTCAGCTCTTCTCATTAAAAGACTGGCAAAACCCAAATACTCAAGCGTTTTATGCGTGTTTAACTCAGCAATTTCGTCGTGTGCTTTGGGGTTTCTTATTCCTTGCATGGCTCCCGCAAACAGGTGCATGAAACCTTCTTGCTCGTCATTGTCGGAATCTGTTCCACCTTCATTTAGCTTGATAATGGGGTTATTTTTACTGAACACTTCCATCATTAGGCCTTTACCATCAATAGCTAATCCCGTCTTCTGCTTAACGAAGTTATTGACAGCCTTAAATGCCGCAAAAATGGCGTCAGAATAGTGCCCTGATTCAAAACGGGACTTGCTGGCCTCGACTACCTTTGGGTGAAATTGCATGTTGTCAAATAGATAGTTAGCGACTTCAGCAATGTTATCTGGGCTCTGGACTTGACCAGTTTCAGGCAGCATTAGTGACTCTAAATTGCCTATAGCTGTATTTAATGCAGCGATAGCGGTATCCATCACTACATCGAAGGCTACCCTACTAAATTGTGTATAGCTAAATGCTGAAGTGAATGCCTCATACTTACGTTTTCCACCTTCGAGAAGCACCTCAGTAGAACCACCGTATTCTTCTATTACTGCTTTGAACTTACCATACTTGCGTTCTAGCTCTAGGCGAAGGGGCTCAAGTCCCGGTACGACCGCGATTCCTGATTTCTCCGCCATAGCAAGCTCTTTATACCTGACGAATCTCTTAAGAAACTGCTCCAGTTCTGTAATGAGTTTCTTTTTCTCCGCTTCGTTGATCGACATTATTTCACCCTTTCACCATCTCCACGAAGCGTTCAAAGGCGCCGACGGTGTCCTGCGGGCCGGGGGAAGCCTCGGAGTGATACTGAATCGACAGCAGGGGTATCTCGCGGTGACTGATCCCCTCCACTGTGCCATCGTTCAGGTTTATGTGGCTAACCTCGAGCCCACCCTTCAAGCTGTCCGCGTCCACGGCAAACCCGTGGTTCTGGGCGGTTATGTTCACCTTACCCGTCTCCAGATCGCGAACGGGGTGATTGGCTCCTCTATGGCCAAATTTAAGTTTATACGTCTTACCGCCAAAGGCGCGGGCGATGAGTTGGTGGCCAAGGCAGATGCCCATTATCGGCTTCTTCCCCAGAAGACCACACACCGTTTTTTCCAGATAGGGCAGGTCGGGGTCGCCCGGCCCGGGCGAAAGCACGATGCCGTCAGGTTTCAAACCTAGAATGTCCTCCGCCGCAGTGGTCGAGGGGACAACGGTGCAGTTGCAGCCGAGCTGGCATAGATGGTGCAGGATGCTGAACTTGAGGCCGCAATCGACTACCACGATATGATATGAAGCGTCTTGCCCGGCCGAACAATCCCAGCGGTATACGGTATCGGTGCTCACCTGCTGCACGAAGTCGATGTCATCATAGCGGGGCATCTTGGCAAGCTGCTGCAGCGCTTCCTCAGGCGGCTCGTCGGTTATCATCCCCATCATAACCCCGGCCACGCGCAGGCGGCGGGTGATGGCTCTGGTATCGACGCCGACGATCCCCGGAATTCCGCTTGAGAGCAAATATTCATGCAGGGTGGAGCGGGAGTTCCAGTGGCTGGGCAGATGACAGTCCTCGCGCACCACCAAGCCGGCCACCTGTATGCGATTGGACTGGACGTCGTCGGGGTTTACCCCGTAGTTGCCGATGAGAGGATAGGTAGGTACTACAATCTGACCGGCGTATGAAGGATCGGTGAGTATTTCCTGGTAGCCGGTCATACTGGTATTGAACACCACCTCGCCGTGGGCAGGGGTGTTGGCACCAAAGGAATAGCCCTCGTATGCTGAGCCATCCTCAAATACTAGGAACGCCTTTTTATTCAATTCTCGCTCCTGCCTGGTAGCGAATTGTCTCGATTTTCAAGGCATCGTCCTTATATATAACATTGCCGCCATATATGGTGGCCATCACCTTACCCCTTAGGCGTTTGCCAGCAAGGGGGGTGTTCTTGCCCTTGGAGGCGAACGAGGTGGGGTCAACGGTCCATTCCGCCTGCGGGTCGAATATGGTTACATCGGCGCAGTTGCCTGCCTTCAATGTTCCTATTTCGCTATTCTGCAGGATATTCGCCGGCTCCCATGTAAGTTTCGATATAAGCGTAGTCAAATGTACCTTGCCGTCATGAACCAGGGCGAGAAGGCTTCCCAGCGCCGTCTCCAGGACGCTGATGCCGAAGGCGGCTATATTGAAGTTGCATAGCTTGTCCGCATTGGTATGGGGGGCGTGGTCGGTGGCAATTGCATCTATTACTCCATCGTTCAGGCCGGTAATCAATGCCTCCACGTCCGTTCTTGTTCTCAGCGGTGGATACATCTTGGCGTTAGTGTTATAGCCGATAACCCTTTCCTCGGTCATGGTCAAGTGGTGTGGAGTGACTTCGGCGGTAACGGCGATACCCTTTTCCTTGCCGCGCCGAATGAGGTCAACCGAGCCAGCGGTGCTGGCATGAGCGATGTGCACCCTCGCTCCTGTAGCCTCAGCCAGGTCTATGTCACGGGCGACCATTACTTCCTCGGCAGCGGCAGGAATGCCCTTTAGCCCCAGCTTTGCTGAGACCCATCCATCATTCATTACACCTCCCGCGCTGAGCGAGGTATCTTCACAGTGGTCGCTGAGAAACAGGTTGAAATGACGGCTGTGTTCTAGAGCCTGGCGCATCAGTTGAGAATCGCATACCGGGTTTCCGTCATCGCTAAGAGCGATCACACCCGCTTTGGCAAGCTTGCCCATATCAACTATTTCCTCGCCCTTCCGCCCTTTGGTGATACAGCCAATAGGCAGCACCTGTACCACCCCTTCAGTAGCCGCCTTCTCTTTGATGAATTCCACCGTAGCTTTGGTATCGATTGGGGGCTCGGTGTTGGGCATGCAGCAGATAGTGGTAAAGCCTCCTCTCGCCGCGGCGCGGGTGCCGCTGCCGATGGTCTCCTTCTCCTCAAATCCGGGCTCCCTGAGGTGGCAATGGAGGTCGATGAAGCCCGGTGACGCGACCATTCCCTCGGCGTGGATGACAAAGCAGGGTTCATTAGGAGGGCTTGCCCTACCAATCTGGGCGATTCTCCCTTCAGCAATGAGAAGGTTGCCAACCATATCAATGCCCTGGCTGGGGTCGATGATGCGTCCACCGATAACTAGGAGCGGCATCATAGAGCTTCACCACTGCTGCGTTGCTTGGCAGTTCGCTTGCTGGGCATGAAGCCATGGGCCTGGGCGTCACTTTCTGAATCGAAAATAATCAGGTTCTCCGGTCTGATGCGGTCAAGCATGTAGCTATCGGAACTATAGAATTTCTTATTCTTTAAGATCCCTTGATGCCATTCCGAGCTGGCGATATATGATGGATGCGTTTCGTGGTCACAGTAGGCACATCTCAGAATCAAGGGTTCACCGACACTGCGCCTGAGCATACTCAGTTTGGGCACAAGGTAGCGAGATTCGCGGTTTGATACGCAGTTTACGTTGGGGCATTTCACACCAATGACCTGTTTATACTTGCTATAGGCCGTATCGCCAACGGAGACGCCAGTCCTTTCGGGGACCTCAATATTGCTGGCTCCCAGCAGCAGAGCTGTCAGCGCCATTCTAATCGGCACGCCATATGCTGCCTGCTGAAAATAGACGCTTGTCGGATAATCATCGAGTTCGTAGGCAAGCTCATTTACCCGTGGAAGGGGGTGCATGACCAGGGTCTTTTTATTAAGCTGGCTGAGGAATTTGCTGTCCACCGTGGGATACTCTATCTCCGATTCCGCATCAGCAGGCCTATCTCTTCTCTCGTCCTGCACCCTGGTAACATATATCGCATCAGCTTTGCCAAGCGCTTCCCTGATATTGATCTCGGGACAAGGGCTAGAATCAAAATCCGACCATAGCGCCAGATTATAGGGTTTGAAGGGGGCTATATAGAATGCATCTACCTCTCCAATCATTGACGTCATGTCATCTGGCTTGACCCTTTCTGGAATGTAGTTGTACTCTGAATGTATTCTTCTGAGAACGGGGCCAGGAACGTCCAGACCTTGCAGTGGGGCACAGAGAACCTCTGCCCCGAATCGAGCAAGTGCGTAGATTAGAGAATGCACCGTTCTTCCATATTTGAGATCGCCCCACAAGAGAACGGTTAGGCCCTTAAGTCTCCCTTTTTCTTTCTTGAGGGTGTATAGGTCGCACAGGGTCTGGGTTGGATGTTCGTGGCTGCCGTCGCCGGCATTTATTATCGGCACCTGTGCGTAATCGGCAGCCACTTTAGCGGCTCCCTCCCACGGATGCCTGATAACGATTATATCGGCATAGCTTCTTAACACTCGCACCGTGTCGGCAATGGTCTCTCCTTTTGCCGCTGACGACATCGCCTTAGCTTCGGCAAAGCTAATCACTGTCCCGCCCAATTTATGCATTGCTCTCTCAAAAGATCCCCGCGTGCGGGTGCTGGGTTCGTAGAACAGCGTAGCCATATCTTTACCTTTGCAAAAATCTATTTCCATGCCTTTCTTAAGAGCAGAATCCATTTGATCTGCCAGGTCTAAAACTGCCTCAATCTCTTCATTGGTGAAGTCGGTTATTGAGATCAGGTCTCTACCAGCGAACGGCATGACGAAATTACCCCCCTAAAAATGCTATTTACGTTGCGGTGGGCTGTGGCTCGCCCATGGTTTTGACGATGGCTACTTCATCTCTGCCATCGATTTCTTTCAGCCGTACCTCGACCTCTTCATGAGTTGCAGTAGGCATATTCTTTCCGACATAGTCGGCGCGGATAGGCAGCTCACGATGACCACGGTCAACAAGCACCGCTAGCTGAATGGAACAGGGCCGCCCAAAATCGATTATGGCATCCATTGCAGCACGAATGCTGCGCCCGGTATAGAGGACATCGTCGACCAGGATGACGCACTTGTCGGAGATGTCTGTTGGTATTACGGTGGGGCGAGCTGCAGGCTGCTCGGTTAGAGGGGAAACATCATCACGATACAGACTGATATCCAGCGCGCCGATGGGGATATCTGCTTTATTGAACCCCTTTATGTTTGAAGCAATTCTCTTTGCTAATGGAACGCCACGAGTGTGCAGCCCGATAAATACAATTCCCTCACATCCATGGTTGTGCTCCACAATCTCATGTGCGATGCGGGTTAGAGCACGGTGGATATCTTGCTCGGTCAGGATAACTTTATCAGACATAAAAAGCCCCCTTGCTGTATTACTAGCAAGGGGACCGAAGATACCCAATCTATTAACTTAAATTGCACGTGCAACTATTTTCCCCTTGCCAGCCTCGCTGG
>CAZYLE010000025.1:12913-13932 GCA_964648675.1 uncultured Dehalococcoidales bacterium | reverse complement strand
GGTACACCCAGCGACCAGTAGGTGGGATACCGCAGCATAGCGTGCCGTGAATCCGGCGGAGCACCGGTTGGCGTATATGCCGTGTTGCTCCGATTGCGGGCAGTAAGCTGAGGCTATTGATGGCCATCACCAGCGCCCGGACGAAGCAGCGGCGCCTTGCGGGTGAGACGCTTGAAGCAGACGCTTCAATATGCCACGACGCAGGTCATGGCAACGAAGACCAGCTAAGGGCCGTTCCTCAACGTCATTGACGTGACAGCAGACAAAAGCGGCCGAGCCATCGGGTAAATGCTTGGAATACCGAGGTGCATATGTGGCATAATAATACACATGCCTCGGTTTCTCGGCCGAGCGACGCACAGGAAGCTGACATGTGACTGGCAAGTTAATGCCTACAAAGGCCCTCGACAGCAGGAGAAGGACAGACTCTGGTTGCTTTTATCTTGCGGGCGAAAGGAGGATGCCATGGCCTATGACGGCTATAGTTGCCTGAAGGTGCGACTTGAGCGCGGGGTGCTGTTCGTCACCATCGACTACCCACCCATCAATCTCCTTGACCTACCTCTAATGCTGGAGCTAGACCGGATCGGCAGGGAGATAGAAATAGATGATAACGTCAGGGTGGTGGTTTTTGACAGCGCCAACCCTGACTTCTTCATCGCCCACGCCGACGTTGGAGTGATCTTGCAGCTCCCCACTGAAGTGCCGCCGAAGGAGGAGACGCTGGGGTTCTTCCACGCCATGGTGGACCGATTCAGGACGATGCCCAAGGTCACCATCGCCAAGATTGAAGGACGTGCCCGTGGCGGCGGAAGCGAGTTTGCCCTTTCTCTGGACATGAGGTTCGGCGCCCTCGGCCGAGCTGTCCTCAGCCAACCTGAGGTGGCAATCGGTATCATCCCCGGCGGAGGCGGGACGCAACGCTTGCCCCGAGTCATGGGTAGAGCTAGAGCCCTCGAAGTGATTCTTGGCTGCGACGACTTCTCGGCTGAACTGGCGGAACGCTACGGATATATAAA
>CAZYLE010000025.1:11927-12903 GCA_964648675.1 uncultured Dehalococcoidales bacterium | reverse complement strand
TTTGTCGAGCGCCTCGCCTATCGCATTGCCACCTTTCCTGCGGAGGCGATAGCCCTGGCCAAGGCCTCAGTTGACAGCGCCGAGCTACCCACTGTGCAGGGCCTGCTCGAGGAAGCCCACTACTTCAACCAGTCGCTGGCCACCGAAGCCGCACAGAGGCGTATGAAAAGGTTCCTCGAGCTGGGAGGGCAGACGCGCGAGGTCGAATTAAACCTCCCACGCCTGCTCGACCGTCTTGCCGGATGAGACTGCACGTAGCCTTCGGTCGGCTGACATCTGACGCTATACAACTACCTGTGTTCGTGCCAAATACCATGTGAAAGGAGAAAACAATTGGACCCGAAAGACATCGACCAAGCATTGAATACCTATCTCCGCCCCCAGACCTTTCCTCTGGCCGTGCGTACGTGCCAGGCGGACGAGCTTCCGGAGAGAGTGAGGCTCCCCATGCGGGACCTCGGCTTCAAGGTCGCCCTCTGCCAGGCGCTCACCATGGCCCGCCGCTACGGCTGGGTGATAGCCCAGTCCCTGGACGATTCGAGCTGCTCGTTGGGAGCCCTTAGCCTGGGCTTCGTGTTCCCCAAGGAGGGGTGGCTCGACGGAAGCTTCGGCGAGTCACTGGGGCAAAGCAAGGAGAGCGCCGCTGCCGGCGCCCAAGCGCTTCCCCGCCTGGAATACGGGCGCTACAGCCACGTCCTCATTGCCCCCCTGGAGCGGGCAGTCTTCGAGCCTCAGGTCATCGTGGTGTACGGCAGCCCGGCCCAGGTGATGAGGTTGATTCAGGCCAGGCTGGCGGACGGGGTGAGCCGTCTCTCCTTCGACGTGAGGGGCGGGGCGAGTTGCGCCAACTGTATCGCTCTCCCCATTATCACCGACGAGTGCCAGCTCGTGATGCCGGGTCCGGGAGAGCGGATCAACTGCTCAGCCCAGGATAGCGAGATGGCTGTCGCTATCCCTGTGAGCAAAGTCGACCATG
>CAZYLE010000025.1:10924-11917 GCA_964648675.1 uncultured Dehalococcoidales bacterium | reverse complement strand
CCTCCGCTTCCAACCGCAGCACCCGCCCCACATCATGAAGCTGTGGGACTACCTGTCGGCGGAAGACTAGCCGACTCGCCAGGGCAACCGCCCGTGCAGGCGGGCGAGAGTCACACCGGGCGCAATGTGCCGGAGAACACCTGCCATGCCAGCGCCGACTTGGCCACCAGGCTGAGGATGATATACATCCTCTCACCGAACAGGTAGTTCCGCCACGGCCCGACCTTCTTGTACTGCAGGAACATGTTCAGTCCGAAACCGAGGAAGAAGAACAGGAAAAGCGAGCCTAGAATGTAGTAGACAAAGGTCGGGACGGTCTCAGTCGCATTGGATATCGATCCGATGAAGTATATGGCGATGACAATCCAGGGGATTATGCCGGCGATGCAGCCGAAGATGTAGGCCCTCCAGTTCGTCTTCTCCGTCGTTTGATTGTGCACCTCCATCAATAGTCCGAAGAAGAGCATGGTGGCATTGAGGGCGAAGATGAGAACCAGAGCGGCGATGTCGTAGATGCCACTCAGCATGGCGATGACCACGATCATCAGGGAGGCGCTGAAGGCGTACTCGTACCACCTCAAGTAGTTGATGCGCTTTTTCAGGTTGCGCACGTACCACGGGTACAGCCGCGGCGACGCCAGCAGAAAATGCGCGATCGCCGACAGCAACAGGAAGATGCCGACGAGCGGCCCGATGCGTAGCTCCACCAGGGTCTCCCTGACCGGCTCGAGTCTGCCCGTTGCCTCGACATAGCTCAGGAAGGACGTGGTGACGGGCAGAGCGAAATCGTTGCTTATGGCGAAAATCACCACCGCCTGAACAAGATGCAGCACCGCCATTACTGCATTGAATATCCTCAGCCTGCGGAACGTTGAAGTCTTCGGCATAGCTCATCTCCTTCACTTCTATAATGAGCCATGATTTTACAAGGGCCGAGTCACCGTTGTCAATATTGCGAATTGACTTATAATTATTGTTACCGAAAGTGGTATC
>CAZYLE010000025.1:0-10914 GCA_964648675.1 uncultured Dehalococcoidales bacterium | reverse complement strand
ATGCAACGATGCCCGTTCGGTAACAGTTTCTATTGATGCAATACGTATTGATGGATTGTCTTTGCCCACCGACGCACTGGAGCGAAGCCAGGCAGCATGAAGCTACTCACCACACCAGCACTTAGCGTGGTACAATCAGTTCGGTAACGTTCTGGAAATCGCTCACCATGTAGTACTTGTCTATCCTTACCCTGAGCAAAGCACAATCGGGCGAAGACACAAATCCGGCGAGGTTGGGATGCTTGGCCAGATATAGATTAAGCAGCCGCTCTCTATCGGCGCCCTCGGCCTCCTCGGCAGTCCCTAGAGCAGTTACGACGATTGCGTTGCGAATGTCAGACTGCTGATTGGAGCGGCTGTCCGCCAGCAACGCTACCCTCGGGTCGGAGGCGATGTTGCGGTACTTGCGTGTGCGGCGACTGGTGGCGAAGACCAGGTCCTCGAGGTCATCCGTTGCCATAAATGCCACCAGATTGCCGTACGGTTGCCCTTTGTCCTGCGTGGCGAGCACACAGAAGAGTTGCGATTTGAGGAGTTCCCTTAGCTGTTGCTTTGCCTGTTCGGTATTGCTCATCTCGTCCTACCAGGTTCGTCTACAGCGCAAAACACTACCACACGCTATTTCACCTGTCAAGCCGACCGACGGTTTCGCCGACACTCTACGGTTCACCCTGGCGTTTGCTGTTGCCGCTTCCTATAATGGACATGCCCCAAACCGCAAGTAGTGGTGAGGGTAGAGGGGTGGTGAGGCACGTCGCCCGATAATTTTCGAGCAAGGAGGCACCGAGTTGTTTAAAAGAATACAAGTTTTCAGAGTCAAGCCCAGGCAGGACCTGAGTAGTGAGATAGCGCAATATTGCGCGCAACAGGGCGTTACGTCAGGAGTGGTTATAGGAATAATCGGCTCTGTGGAGAGTGCTAAGCTGAACTACCTTAAGGAGCTACCGGGCAAGTACGAAACGGTAGAGTACGGCGGCCCGCTGGAGATCGTCTGCGCTCAGGGCTCCGTTGCCCTGAAGGATTCAGAAACAATAGTGCATATCCATATTCAGCTTGGCGGTCGCGATGGTTGCCATGGCGGACACCTGGTGGCGGCGACGGTGTTCTCCACGGCAGAGGTAGTCATAGGTGAGCTTGAGCAGCAATTGATGCGGTATACCGACAGCTACACTGGCCTTAATGAACTCAAGCTGTAGCTAGGTCGGTGAATGGGTTCCTGCGCCCCTATTGGGTTTATTCGTATACCTTCTCCTCGATTGCCTCCGCTTCACTGAGGTCGACATCGGCTTCGATGTCGCGGCCCTCGACGCCCCTAGCCAGGAGCTCCTTGTAGTACTCATGCTGGATGATGAGGTTCATTACCTCCGCCGTACCGGTCCAGATCATGCCCAGCCGGGCGTCCCGCAGCGCCCGCTCCACCGGGAAAACGCTGGTGTAGCCAATGCCGCCTAAAATCTGCATGGCGTCGTTAGCCACCTCCCACTGCACATCAGTGGACATCTTCTTCAACTCCGAGACCAGCCGCCGCTGATAGCCTCTGGTGCCCACGCTGTCGTCCAAGGTCTTGGCCACCGCGTAGGCAAACGCACTGATGGCGTCGAGCTTGGTTATGCACTCGGCCACTTTGAAGCTGACCGCCTCGAAGCTCCGTATAGTCTGGCCAAACGCCTTCCTCTTGTCGGCGTAGCGCGCTGCAATCTCCAGTGTCGCTCTGGAGCCGCCAGTGGTGCCGCTGACGATCCTCTCCGGTATCATCATCTGATAGAAGATCATGCCCCCGGCGTTCTCCTCGCCTATCAGGTTCTCCTCCGGCACCCGCACGTCGCGCAGCACTATTCTCCCTGCGCCGCCACCGCGCGTACCCATCAGGTCGTAGACGTATTTCACCTCCACCCCCATGTCCCTCTCCACAATAAACAGGCTGAGCGAATCGCGTGTTGGAGCCCCGGGATTGGTGTTGGCATACAACACGAAATAGTCGGCGCCCTCAGCGCCCACGATGAATCGCTTCTGTCCGTTGAGGATATAATGATTGCCCTCCTTGCGGGCGACAGTGGTGGCGCCGAAGAAATCGCTTCCTCCCCGCGGCTCGGTGAGGGCTTCGGCGCAGTACATCCTGCCTTCCAGGGTTGGCTTGAGGTATTTCTCTTTCTGCGCATCAGTTCCAAAAACGTTCAATGCCTCACCGCAAATAGTTACCAGGCTGTACAGGCACGACAGCGACATCCCCAGCTTGCTTACCTCGTCCAAGGCGATCATGTCATCTACCCACTTCAGTCGCCTGCCTCCGTACTCAGGCGGAAACCGCAGCCCGAGTAGATTTCGCTTTCCCGCCTCGACAAGGAACTCCTTGGGGAATCTGACCTTGTCGGCGTCCATATCGAGGAGGAGCTGCCGCGGAATGCTCTTGACAAAGTCCCGCACCTCCTCCCTCAGCTTCTTCTGCTCTTCAGTCAGGAACACTTCCAGCATGTGCCACCTCCTTCTATTACAATGCCCAGTATAGCCTCAATTTATGCGAAGCTCAATGACCAGCGACTTATTGAACGATCGTTGGCGTGAAAGTCCAGCGGTGGCAGACCGATGAAAGAGCAAGGGCACTGTGTTAAGTAATTGCCCCTGGGGGAGGTTGACAGTGATGGACTCTATGCTTGATACTCATCGTGGATGACCTTTTCTCTATACCCATCCTTATCGCCAGGGCCGCCCGCAGGAAACTGCTAAAGGCGGCACTTACGTGTACCGATGAGTGTATCTCGCCACTTCATTTCGATATCATAAAGGCGCTGAGTGAAGCTGGAACACTACATGATTAGAGAGAACGCCACTTCAAAGCGCAGCAAGGGGATATTCTACGGCTGGTGGATAGTAGCGGCGAATGCAGCCATCGCTTTCTATCAGGCTGGCACCTACTTCTACGGCTTCGGAGCCTTCATAAATCCTCTGAAACAGTCGTTTGGCTGGAGTTACGCACAGATCTCCCTCGCCTTTTCACTCCGTAGCGCAGAGACTGGACCCATTGCCCCACTTACAGGCTACATGGTAGACCGTCTCGGCGCACGGCCTGTGGCGCTGATTGGCATCTCGGTGATGGGATTGGGCTTCTTTCTCCTCAGCCAGACCAATTCGTTGGCGGTCTTTTACATTACGTATCTGGTCCTGGCGCTGGGTGCCAGCCTTTGTGGCTCCGTCTTGCCGATGACCAACATTGCCAACTGGTTCATCCGCAAGCGGGGTCGAGCCTTCGGCTTTTTCACTGCCGGGGCTGGGATGAGTGGGCTTTTGGTTCCGGTGGTAACCTGGCTCCTGGGCGTTTACCACTGGCGAACCGTCCTTATTATGATCGGTGGGGGAACGTGGTTGGTGGGGCTGCCCTTGGCTCTGGTGCTGCGTCATAGGCCGGAGAAATACGGATTGCATCCCGACGGAGAAGAACCGCATTATGAGGCAGAGACCCTAGGAAGTGCACTAGGACAGGAAGTGGAGGGGCTAAGCGTCCGTCAGGCCCTCAAGGACAGGAGCTTCTGGCTGTTGACGGTGGCCTTCATGCTTTCCTTCGCCCCGCTGAATGCGGTTTCTCTCTTCCTCATCCCCTATCTCAGCGATCCCGTTGACCAGCATGGGCTTGCCTTGGCTGGAGCCATGGCGGGTGCAGCAGTTACTGTAATGACTCTCACCAGCATGGGGGGACGTTTCGGCTTCGGATGGTTGGCAGATTATCGCCAGCCGCGACACATCATCATGTGGCTTCTCATCCTGCAGGCCGCCGGGCTGGTGGTACTTGCCAACTTACGAAGTGTGTGGCACCTGATACCCTTTTTCATTCTCTTCGCACCCGCATATGGGGGGGTAATAGCAGTCAGGCCAGTCATCCTGGCACACTATTACGGCCGCCATGCCCTCGGCACCATCCAGGGCCTGACAATGGCTACGATGACTGTAGGAGGGGTATTGACGCCGCTGGTGGTCGGCATCCTGAGGGATGCCACCGGCGGGTATCAATGGCCATTTTTCGTATTCGCCATGGTCACGTTGCTGGCTATCCCCCTGCTGTGGCTGGCGCGCCCTCCCGCAATTCAAACCTACAGCACCGCTGGCATCAGTTGACCAGGTGCGGGCTTCGGCGCAGTTCACCCTGCCTTCTAGGGTTGGCTTGAGGTATTTCTCCTCCTGCGCCTCGGTTCCAAAGATGTTCAATGCCTCACCGCAAATAGCGACCAGGCTATAGAGTCACGACAGCAACATCTTCGGCGTGCTTACCTCGTCAAAGACGTTCAACTCGTCCACCCACTTTTGCCACCTGCCTCCGTATCGATATGGGAACCGCAGCCTGCTTAGAGAGCGAGAGCACTATAACTACCTGACCTGTTGATGGTGTAACCCATGTCGACTATGGGTTGACAAGATTTCCGGCTGCCGTTATAGTTTACAAATACAACTATTGCCCTTATTAAGTAATTGCCCTTGAAGGAGGTTGAAAGTGAGGGACTCTATGCTTAGCGCGCTCGCGGATGACTTATTCAGCATACCGGCCCTCATCGCCAGGGACAGCCGCAGGAAGCTGCTGAAGACAGCACTCGCGTGCATCGACGAGACTATTACACCGCTGCACTTCGGGATCATGAGGGCACTGAGCGAGGTCGAGACAATGCACGTCACTGCAGTTGGCGACAGACTCCAGATACCGGGGCCGCAGATGACCCGATTGGTGGACAGGCTGGTGACGCTGGGGTTGGTGGAAAGGCGACCGGATGCCGAGGACAGGCGGAGCATCAATCTCGCGTTGACGGAGAAAGGGAGGACGGTGATGGAAGAACGCGGTGCCGCGGTGAGGGAGAGCGTCAAGGAGGCGCTGGCATGCCTTACCGACGAGGAACTGCGGCAACTCTCAGTCTCTTTGAAGACCCTGAGGGACATATTCTCCAAGCTTGAGTGAAGGAAGGTAATGCAGAACCATAGAGTGATGGCGCTCGCCAGCGAAGGAGTTGGCAGACTGCTGTGGAGGCTTTCTCTGCCGGCAGCGGTAGGCATGTTTGTCATGGCCTTGTACAACGTCGTGGACACCATCTTCCTTGGCCACGTCGTGGGCCCTCTGGCGATAGCGGGGCTTTCCATCGTCTTCCCGGTCCAGATGGTGGTGTTGGGCATAGGTCAGATGATAGGGATAGGGGGAGCCTCGCTGCTTTCGAGGTCACTGGGGGCTCGAGATGTCGGCAGGGCAGAGCGGACGCTGGGCAATGCCGTCCTCCTGGCATGTCTGCTGGGCATCGCCATCCCAGTGATTGGCCTGTCTGGCGGCAGCTTCTGGCTCAGGCTTTTCGGCGCATCGGAGAGCGTTCTCCCCTATGCCAGGGACTACTTCGATATCATCCTTCTTGGCACGGTGTTTCAAGTCTTCGCCATGTCGGCAAACGGCCTTGTCCGGGCTGAGGGGAACGCTCGCGTGCCAATGATTGCCATGATAGTGGGTGCTGTTCTCAACATTGCCCTTGACGCTGGCTTTATACTGGGCCTGAGGATGGGGGTTGCGGGCGCCGCTACCGCAACCGTTCTGTCACAGGCCGTCAGTGCGACGTATTTGGTCAGCTACTACCTTTTGCATCGGAGTTCGGTCCGCATCTCCATGCACAACCTCGTTCCTGAGCGTTCCGTAATGCGGGAGATCCTGGCGATTGGGGTCTCGTCATTCGTGAGGACCACCGCGGCGAGTCTGGTAATTGTCTTCGTCAATAGAAGCCTGGTCGCCTACGGCGGTGATATCGCTCTCGCCGCATATGGGGTCCTGCACCGTGTCCTCATGTTCCTCTTCATGCCGATAATCAGTATTGGTCAGGGACTTCAACCGGTGCTTGGATTCAGCTACGGGTCACAAAGATACGACAGGGCGCTCAGGGCGATTCAGCTCTCCACCATTGTAGCCACCGCACTGTCGGTCACCTCGTTTCTCATCCTCTTCTTCTTGCCATCGCCGATCATCCGCATTTTCACCACCGACAGCGCTCTGGTTTCTGCGGGGTCTCATGGTGCCAGACTGATGTTCCTTGCCATGTATCTGGTGGGATTCCAGATGGTGGGTTCGGTGGTGTTTCAGGCGATCGGCAAGGCCGTACCGGCCTTCGTCACCGCGATATCCCGGAACGTCGTGTTCTTCCTTCCGGCGGTCTTCATACTGCCGCGGTTCCTCGGGATTGACGGCGTGTGGGCCTCGTTTCCTGTTGCCGATTCCCTCTCATTTGTGCTCACGCTTCTACTTGTCCTCCCGCACATAAGGCGGTTCAGGAGGGCGGCTGTGGAGAGTAAGGCAGTTGTAGGTGCGCTGGCGTCTGACAACCCTAGCGCCGCTGCGTCAGGAAGTGACTCCATCGGTGCGAATGGGGAGAATAGGGGGCACTGATTGCGTGATTCCCAATAAAAAACCGCTCTGTCAGCTTGAAAGATAGTCAGAGGAGCAGGCGTGATCGCCGTACACAGACAGGTAAAGAGGGGACAGCGGTAGCGTCATGTCTAGCCCGCACTACCTCTGCGCCAGCCGCTGACCAAGATTAAATGCGTCGGTGAGGGCGGTGGGCTGTTTATTAATATCTCCCTTCCTGTCTATACCGCGAACGAGAAGCTCACCGACATACTCCACACCGATGGCCTGGAAGAAGTATTTAAGCGTGAGGATCGAGCCATCGAACAGCTTCTCGCCTTTGGTGGCGCCGACGGCGATGAAGGCGCCTTTTCTCCCCGAATCCGGCGGGCTTTGCTTAAGGATGTACTTCCTCGCCCACAGCGCCTGGCAACGGTCTATTAGGGCCTTGAGCTGGCTCGTTACCCCATAGAAGAACATGGGAGACGCAACAACCACGACATCAGCATCGAGAAGTTTGGGATAAATGTCATCCATATCATCTCTTATGACGCAATTGCCGTCTCTGAGGCAGGCATTATACTCTTTGCACGGGGATATGTTCAGCTTATCGACGATTATCTTCTCCGTCTCCGCCCCTTCGCTTTGCGCCCCCTTCAAAACCTCGTCCAGCAGTACATCGGTATTGCCTCTTATTCTCGGACTTCCCATAATCGCCAATACTTTCAATGAATACCTCCCATGGCAGTGAATATGCCATATCGAACGTCAACAGACGCAGGACAAGAGGAATTGTGAGCCATGATAGCTGACTTCATGGAAACACCCTATGCTATAATAACAGTAAGCCAGGTACGTTTCAAAGCCACAGATTCGAAGCGGATTGGGTTGAGAGAGCCTTGAGTATGAAAGAAATCAAGATACTTTGTTGGAATGTTAATGGAATCAGAGCAGCAAGGAAAAAGGGAATGCTGGAATGGCTGGGCATGAAATTCCCAGATATTCTTTGCGTTCAGGAAACAAAAGCGCATCCTGAGCAACTCGATTCAGACCTGATAGAACCGCATGGCTATCATGCGTACTGGAACTATCCGGAAATAACAGGCTACAGTGGGGTTGCCACTTTCACCAAGGAAAAGCCAATAAGCGTTCAGAATAGCTTCGGCGTTCCAGAATTCGACTTGGAGGGCAGAGTCATAATCGCAAAATACCCCGAATTCACTCTGTTGAATGTGTATTTCCCCAACGGAAAGAAAAATGCGATCCGACTGAAATACAAGATGGATTTCTACGAGGCGTTTCTCCAGTTTACCGATGGCCTCAAGGCAAAGGGTGAGAAACCTATCATCTGTGGCGACTTTAATACTGCTCACAAAGAGATAGACCTGGCCCGGCCAAAGGAGAATGAAAAAGTATCAGGATTTCTACCCATGGAGAGGGCGTGGATGGACAAGTTCGTTGCCCACGGTTACGTTGATACGTTTCGCCACTTCATCAAGGAACCAAATCAGTATACGTGGTGGGACCTGAAAACCAGAGCGAGGGAAAGGAATATCGGCTGGAGGCTCGACTACTTTTTTGTAACCGATAGTCTATTACAATCAGTTTCCAACTCATTCATACTGCCTGAAGTCATGGGCTCTGATCATTGCCCTGTTGGAATCATATTGAAGATAGCCTAGCCGGGTTGCATTCTCAGCCAAAGCTGTGACGTGGGGAGATACCATCACTAGTTAGCAATATTTGTTATGCCCGTTGACAGCTAGTGGGGTGAAGTACCCTCTATTCTCACCACATCCACGTTGCCATCCTCGCTCTAAAGAGACATCTTCCCCCGAAAGCGAAGCTTGAAGTCCCCTATCAGGTAATCACTGAGGTCGATAACCTCATCATGCCATACGTCCTCCGCATCAACGTCCCCACTGAGGCGGGCGACCTCATCCCATGCTGTGCCATTCCACAAATCGAGCGCCAGGTGATCACCGGTGTCGAGTCCGCTTTCGATGAGCCAGGAGAAGGTGAGAATAGCCTGTGGCGTGCCACTTAGATCGATAGTATCCTTCAGGGTCAGGGTGGCATGGTCTGCCCAACCATCAACCTCGGCGGAGTGAGAGCCTTCTGCTGCCCGCTGGGTGGAGCAGAACCAATCATTTTGGGCATCCTGCACCCAATTTGAAAGGGCACTGTCATCAAAGCTGTCGAAGAAAACCTCGTCTAGCGTAGGTGTAGGTGTGGGCGTAGGGGTAGACGTAGGCGTGGGTGCGGCAAGATTTGCATAGTAGACATGGCTTTCTATGGCACATTCTCCACAACCCACCTTGAAATACCCATCACCGTTCCAGCTAGAACCCCAACTGTTCCTGACAATCCAGTAATTTTCTGTTTCGTCGTAGCCAACAATTACAACACCGTGGTTTATCCCAGAATCATTGGTACATCTATAAATCCCATTGTCAAAATGCCCTCCGTAACTACTCCCTATGCCCATAGCAACAGAGAGGGGGCCCTTTTCTATCAGATATTGCTTTATTGTTTCCACATTGCTCGAAACTCGTCCCGTCTCATCTATCGTCTTCAGCCTATCGCTCCAGTCAGAGCACCTATTAAAGCAAGGACAATTGCTTGCGGTATATGGAAAGCAGGCCTCATTGGTGATTCCCTCGTCCCTTACGAATCGAAGTGCGGTTGCATGCCAACTGCCACCACAGCTTCCACAAGATGTGCAACAATCCGATACCAGGTATTGTTCTGAGAGGTCTAAATCCAGGCCTGGGTCTCCATAGAGGATGTTATACTGCGGCTCCACAATCGGCATAGTACGCTATGGATAGATATTGCCTCTAGGAGACCGCTGGGACCTATGTTCATGGCTAGCTCGGTTTCAGATCGGCTATTATGGGCTTAAGGATGTCGAGAGCCTTGTCTACCTCCTCCAAAGTTATGATGCAGGGTGGACAAATCTGTAATCGGTTGCCTCTTGGTCCCACCAGGCGCGTGAATAGACCGTACTCAAACAACTTACGCCAGAGCTCATCCCTTGCTTCGCGGTGAAGTGGCTGCTTCGTCTCCTTGTTGTTCACCAGTTCAATTGCCTGGAAGAGGCCTCGACCCTCCACCACGCCAACGCAGGGGAGCGGAAAGAACTCATTCTCTAGTCGCTCTTTTATGTGCTTGCCCAGTTCGGCGGCGTGTTCTACAAGGTTTTCCTTTGCGTAGTAGTCTATAGCCGCAATTGCCGCAGCACATCCAATCGGGTGCCCGGTATATGTGAAGCCGTGCGCAAACAGTTTTCCCTTGAAAGCCGAGTAAACCTCGTCAGTGAAGGCGACGGCCGCAAACGGTATGACAGAGCCGGTTATCCCCTTGGCCATGGTCATTATGTCTGGCCTTATGTTCCAATGCTCAGAAGCGAACATTTTACCAGTTCTGGCAAAGCCGGTCATGACCTCGTCCGTAATGAGGAGAATGTTGTATCTGTTGCATATCTCCATTACCGTGGGCCACCACTCGGGAGGGGGTTCAATAACACCTGCAGAGCCCAGTATCGGCTCGGCAATGAATACGGCGATACTATCTGGCCCCTCTTCACGAATAACATTCTCCAGGAAGCGGGCGCTCAACATACCGCTGTCAGGAACGTCGCCAAACATCGAGCGATAGCTGTAATAGCTGGGAACGCGCAGAAAGCCCGGCGGCGGTGGACCGAAGGGATTGTGCATGATGCCCGCGCCCAGTCCAGTAACGTGGGTAGAGTAGCCAGACAGCCCATGATAGCAATGGTACAGACTGATAATCTTGTACTTGTTTGGCTGACCCTTGTAATACCAGTACGATCGGGCAATCTTGAGTGCCGAGTCTATCGCTTCCGAACCACCGCTTGTATAGAAGAAGTGCCTCAGACTGCCAGGCATAATCTCCGCCAGCTTCCGACTCAATTCAATGGTATAGGGGTTGGTTATGCCGTAGTAACTGGTGACATAGTCGATGCTATTCATCGCTTCGGTTACTGCGTCGATGATGGCCTTGCATTTATGCCCCAGATTGGAGCAAACTAACTGTGAGGATAGGTCTATATATTCTTTGCCTTCCGTGTCCACCAGATAGATGCCATGAGACTTCTCCAAAACGATCTCCGGAGTTTCGCCGACCACACAGAAAGGGTGGACATGGTATTTTAGGTCGGCCTGAATGAGTTGCTGCGTCCTTTCGCTGGCCATAACTGCTCCTTTCTATACTGGATTTCAACTGCGCGATGTCACGTCAATCACTTCGGCAACTTCCTAAAGTCAGTTGTAGTCAACAAATAAGTGGGCCGGCAATAGCCTTGTAGGTCGGCTTCTACCTGAAAAGATTGGATCCTTTGAATGGTGACTTGTTAGACAATAACGCCTGGTAATAGCGGAGATTGTCCAGAGAAGATACAGCTGTTGGCGCAATGGCTGGCATATTCGTCACCCTATATAATAATGTAGCACGCCATCAATTATATAAACCAGGTCATTAAGAAGTGGAGCTGAGGGGACTCGAACCCCTGACCTCCTCCGTGCAAAGGAGGCGCTCTC
>CAZYLE010000024.1:1487-14156 GCA_964648675.1 uncultured Dehalococcoidales bacterium | reverse complement strand
CCGGCCCGGGATAGTCAATACTGGCCCTGACCGCCTCAGCCGTCTCGGTGGCGTCGGCGGGGGCTATCACCGTCATATTAGCCAGCGATCTCATAATTGCCAGGTCTTCCGTGGCGTGGTGAGTTGTCCCGGCAGCGCCGTGGCTGACTCCTGCATGTGTAGCCACTATGCGCACCGGCAAGTTGGGGTAGGCGATATCGGTGCGCACCTGCTCACAGCAGCGCATGGAGGCGAAGCAGGCGAAAGTGCTAACAAAGGGTATCTTGCCACTGATAGCGAAGCCGGCGGCGGCAGCCATCATGTTTGTCTCGGCTATGCCGAAGTTGAAGAACCTCTCGGGCAAGGCCCGGGCAAACTCCACTGTCCTATTGGAGAGCATCAGGTCGGCGGTTAGCACGACAATATCTTTATTCTGTTCGCCAAATTGTGCTAATACCTTGCCGTAGGTCTCCCTGGCGCTGAGATTCTCCAGGTCCATAACGTTCCAGGTAAATGTACCCTTAGCCATGATGACCACCTCCAGAGGGTTTTTTGCTTTTTAGCTCGGCTAAAGCCTGGTCTCGGAGTTCCTCATCCAGGTTCCCGTAGTGCCAGTCAACGGTATTTTCCATAAATGACACACCCTTGCCCTTAACCGTCTTGGCGATGATTACGGTGGGCTGGGTATCGCTTGTTGGTGGCAACTTTTCAAAGATATCGAGCAGCGCCCCCATATCGTGTCCATCGACCTCATACGCTCGCCAGCCGAAGGCCTCCCATTTCTGAAGAAGCGGCTCCAGGGTCATGACGTCTTCAGTGAAGCCATCCAGGGAGAGCCCATTGCGGTCAACAATACCCACCAGATTGCCCAGTTTATAATGGGCTGCTGACATTGCTGCCTCCCAAATCAACCCTTCGTCCATTTCACCGTCGCCCATAAGGCAGAAGATGCGGTGGCCGGCGTGGTCAATGCGGGCGGACAGGGCTGTCCCCACCGCAATAGACAGCCCGTGTCCCAGGGAGCCGGTGCTCATCTCCACCCCGGGTATCTTGTTGCAGTCTGGATGCATACCAAACGGGCTGTCTAGCTGGTTGAAGGTATCCAGCTTCTCTACCGGAAAGTATCCGACATCAGCCAGGACAGGGCACAGGGCGATGGCACCGTGGCCTTTGCTCAGGATGAAGCGGTCTCGCTCCGGCCATTTGGGATTATGGGGGTCGTACTTGAGAACGTGATAGTACAGCGCCACCAGGATGTCGGTCATAGATAGCCCTCCACCGACATGGCCGCTGCCGGCTACACAGGTAATCTTGATGATACTCTCGCGCGTTTTAGCCGCTTTCTCTTCTAAGAAGCGTATGCGTTCCTCTTTGGACTGCTTGTTAGCCATGTTGTGCTCCTCCGTTTGTCCTGCAATTCAGGGCTTGATTAGTATCTTTACTGCCTTACCCTCTTTGTGTAGGGCAAAAGCCTTGTTGATGTCCTCAAGAGGTATGATGTCTGATATTAGTGACTTGAGCTCGAGCTTGGGCAACAGGGCGACAGCCCGCGGAAAGGTATACGGGGACCTAACGATGGAGCGAATGGTCAACTCTTTATCGTATAGATAGTAGGGTGGGACGCCTATCTCGCCGTCCAGTGGATAGACGGCGAACCAGAGTACCGTGCCGCAGTTATCAACCAGAAAGATGGCTTGCCTGGCGGCGGTAAGGCTTCCGCTCGCCTCCAGAATGGTATCAAAGCCCCTGGACTCGGTCAGTTGTTTGCTGATCTCCTCCAGGTTCTCGTTGAAGGGGTCCACCACTACATCAGCGCCCAGTCGCTTAGCTAGTTCCCTTTTCCCTGCCACTGGTTCAGAGACCAGAGTCCTGGTGGCACCAGACCTGATAGCCAACTGCAGTAGCAGCAGTCCAATAGGGCCAGCTCCGAAGATGGCTACCGAGCTGCCGGGGTTGATGTTGGCAACGTCAATGGCGTGGAGCGCCACAGAAATTGGCTCGGTCAAGGCTCCCTCTTCCAGGCTAACGTTGTCGGGGAGCAAGAATACCGACTCTTCTTTAAATATAGCGTACTCCGAAAAAGACTTCGCCGAGAAGAAGGGCTTCTGGCAGAAGTGCTCCATTCCATTGCGGCAGTAGTAGCAGGCCCCACAGTAGGCCATATAGTTGACCGCCACCCTTTGGCCCACCTGGTAGCGCCGTATATCTCTACCTACGTCCACTATGGTTCCCGAGGCTTCATGGCCGATAATTCGGGGTGGTTTGCCAGCAACGGGCAGCCGACCTTCCACAATGTGAGGATCGGAGCCGCATATCCCGCAGTAGGCTATCTGCACCTTGACCTGGTCAGGCCTTGGCTGTGGTTCGGGAACCTCCTCCACTTCAAAAACACCGATATCCTTCCATACTGCTGCTTTCACCGGTGAACCACCTCCTAATAAATCATATTCATGATATTGCGTCGCTATTGGCTCAATCGGGAGCTATATTAAGTGTCCCACCGCCTATACCACTCCACCATCAACGACAATTGTCTGGCCCGTCATGTAGGCGGAATCGTCGCTGGCCAGGAAGACGGCGGTGCCGACTATGTCTGTCGGGACCCCTATCCTACGAAAGGTAATTTGCCTCATGATGTGTTCCCTGGTACGGTCGACAAAGGCGTCCTTAGTCTGGTCGGTGTCTATGTAGCCAGGGGCGATAGCGTTAACGTTTATTCCTCTTCGTCCAACCTCTCTAGAAAGGGCCTTGGTAAATCCAATAACGCCCCCTTTGGAGGCGGCGTAAGCGCACACTGACCCCTCACCCCTGAGGGGTGTTACGGAGGCAAAGCTGATAATCTTGCCACTTTGTCTGGGTAACATGGAGTGGGTGAGCACAGACCTGGTGCAATAGAAAACGCCGTTCAAGTTCACCGCTATCACGCGGCCCCACTCATCGTCGTCAGTCTCGCCTATTTCCTTGACCAGTAGAATGCCAGCACAGTTCACCAGAATATCGATCTGGCCAAACTTATCCACCGCCTGCTTAACCATGATATCTACGGCCTGGCTATCGGAGACATCTGCCCCATTGGCCAGCGACTGGCGTCCCAGAGACTGGATCTCAGCGGCAACCTTCTGGGCATTGCTATAGTCCAAATCGTTGACTACAACGTCTGCCCCCTCGGTGGCAAATGCCAGTCCAATGGCTCGCCCCATACCCTTGCCGCCACCGGTAATCAACGCTACCTTATCTTTCAGCTTCATAGATTCATTCATCAACTGGGGAGTAATAAGCGTGCCAGTATTCCATTGGTGATTTCACCGGCTCATATCGATTATGGCCTCCACAATGCACGTTGTCAATCACAGCCATGAGCGATATCATGAGGCCGGGGAAAACATTGGGCTAGATGCGTACTTAAGTAGGAAGGCTAGAAAGGTTTATAATAGGAGCGGGGCTAAAGCCACAACCGCAAGACTCGCCTTGACTAAAAAGTGTCCCATTTGGCTAAGACCCGAAGCAAAAAAGCATTGCTAGATAGGAGGAGATAAACTATGGACTATCAGACTATTATCCTGGAGAAGGCCGATCATGTCGCCACTGTCACCCTGAATAGACCCGAGAGGCTTAATGCTTTTACCGTTCAACTGCATGACGAGCTGATTCATCTTCTGGAGGAACTGGACCAGGATGAGGATGTGCGGGTGCTGGTCATCACCGGGGCTGGCCGTGGATTCTGCGCCGGTGAGGATGTAAAGGAGCGGCCGGCTGAGACCACACGGGTGAGGACGGCAAAGCGCATCCTCGATAGGAAGGATAGGGACGCCTTCCCGGCGATCTTGCAGGATATGATGAAGCCTGCCATTGCTGCAGTGAACGGCCCTGCCGTGGGTCAGGGGCTGAGCCTGGCTCTGGCCTGCGATATCCGCATTGGCTCCGAAAATGCCAGGTTAGGTGCAGTTTGGACCAGGAGAGGCATTCCTCCGGAGTCCTGTGGGGCATACAACCTGGTGCACATCGTCGGCATCGCCAAAGCCTGTGAGCTGGTGTTCACCGGCCGTATCATCGAGGCACCCGAGGCTCTAGCTATCGGTATGCTGAACCGATTGGTCCCCGCCGATGAGCTGATGCCAGTCACAATGGAGCTGGCAAAGGAGATTGCCAGCGGCCCACCTGTGGCCATGGGCATGTCCAAGCGGATGCTGTATGAAGTTCCGCGGACGGATATGATGACGCACTGGCAAATGAATAATTATGCGCTGGAGTACTGCTTCGAGACTGAGGACCGCGAGGAGGGCATACGGTCTTTCTTAGAAAAACGTGCACCCAAATTCCAGGGGAGATGAGGGGCATCCGCTGCCTCAGCTAAATATAGCAGGCCGAAGCATATTCTCCGAGACCTGATCTGGCCGCTTATTGCGTTACTCTGGCGATATCCCTCGCTAGCTGCTTCTTATACTCCAGGTCGGCCTCACGTTCGACCATTATCCGCTGGGCTTGGGGAGACCCAGCCCCATGAAGGGATTCGGTCAAGTAACCGACGGCGCCGGTCCCGAGGGTCATGTTCTCCAGCAGCCTCAGAATGCGCACCCGGTTCTCTGTTGCTATTTCAGGCACCCCTTGCAGGTATTTCTGCAATAAGTCACCTAATTCGGGGTGCTTGTAGTCCCTTTCCGAGGGTAGGGTGACCATCAGGCCGCCGGCTATATCCTGGGCCAGTCTAACTATCTCGAAGGGAAATCTGCCCACGTGCAGTTTGCAGACGTTGGCCAGCAGGCGATTGACAAGATAGCCGCCAGAGGGAAGCTCATAGCCCTCGGCCGAGCAAGCTATGCCCGAGGCGTAGAGCGTTTCATTTAAATGGGTCATCTCAACCAGCTTGTCCCGAATGTGGGCTGCCTGGGCTGTCCCCTGATAGTCAGCAATGAGTGCTGCAGCACCGATGAGAACATCACCCAGCCCTGATTTACACCCACCATAGCTACTTCGATGATAAGCGCCAAACACCTCTACCACTCGGGTACAAAACTGATGCTCCCCCATCATGAAAACCCTCTCTTTAGGGACGAAGACATCATCGAAGACTATCAGTGCCTCCTGACTCCCAAAGCTGGGATTCCCTATGTCGATCTCTACACCCTCCAGCTTGCGGGTATCGCTTGATTGGCGACCGTAGATATACGAAACACCCTTGCTGTCGCTGGGTATGGCGCAGGCGACGGCGTAGTCCCTGTCCTCGGGCCTCATGTTCCTGGTGGGGAGAATGATTATCTCGTGTGAATTCAGTGCGCCGGTTATATGCAGCTTGGCGCCGCGCACAACGATCCCGTTGGCCGTTTCATCTACTGCCCTCAAGTATGAGTCGGGGTCCTTCTGCTGGCTGGGAGTCAAACGTCGATCGCCCTTGGGATCGGTCATAGCTGCTGAACAAACCAGGTCCTCTTTCTGGACATAGCTCAGAAAAGCATTAAACCTCTGGTGGTAGTCAGTGCCACACTCTTGGTCTATCTCAAAGGTGACCGCCGACATGGTATTTAAGGCATCCATCCCCGCACAGCGTTGAAAGCAGGTGGCAGTTTTCTGTCCTAGCAGCCTTAGCATCTTTATCTTCTTAATAAGGTCGTCCCGACTGTGATGAATATGGGTAAAGCGGTTAATCCTCTCCCCGGTCAGGTGCGACGAGGCTATAAGCAGGTCTTCATACTCTGGCTGTTGAGCCAGCTCATAGGTCATGGCTACAGAGTTGGCTGATGGCTTAGCTATGGGATGGTCAACCGCATGCTCTATCTGTTCGCCGAACATAAACAACCTTGTGTTCAACCTCCTCAGGCTGTTTAAGTATTGTTCCTTGCTCTTCAGGCCCATCTTCTTTCCCCCTTTCACTAGATACCGCTGGACAAAGCAATGGTAGCATAAACCTGGCGCTTTCACCAATGCCTGTTCTCTCATTAAGCTGAGTGCCTGGGACGGGGCTATGAGATGTAGGGTTTTAAGTGCTGCCGGCCAGGGTACACTTACCTACGGAGCCTCGAGGCAGGCTTAAACAACACGCTCAACAGGCCTATCTGACCACAAAAATAATCCCCCTTGCCCCCTTTAGGAAAGGGGGGAGGTATGGGTCTTTCGGAAAAGGGGGGAATGTTTGGATACCTTAGAAAAGGGTAAGGGTGTGGGCTCTTTAACAGGGGAAAGGTAAATGTCCTTAAGAAGGGGGAGATATGATAGTGGTGAGTTACTAGATTCTTATTGTAAAACATAGTGATTCACCTCTCAAAAGATTTATCAGTACCACAAAAATAGTCCCCCTTTGTAAAGGGGGGTTTGGGGGGATTAGATGTGGTTAATTGTAAAATTGAAGGTGGCTATCACACTAATAGCAGGCGCTATTTGTGTCCCACTGCTTCAATTATGGTTTTGGAGGTGAGGGCTGAAACGGAATTTGCACCTTTTGCTGGCTCTCTTATTTCTAACAGGTTGCGCGGGGCCTATGGCAAAGCCCACACCGGGGCACCTGATTATGAGCCACTAAGCTTACCTGAGGTGAGATTGACCAGCGATGTATCACTGGAAGAGACGCTGCTCCAAAGAAGATCGGTCAGGGAATATACCGGTGAAGCGTTGAGTCTGGAAGAGGTATCGCAGCTACTATGGGCAGCGCTGGGGATAACGGTGGCATGGGGAGGCCGTACTGCATCATCGGCGGGGGCGCTGTATCCGCTCTATGTGATCCCGGTGGGTAGAAAGGGCCAGGTCTGCTCATATTGCTCACGACCTTCTTCATTGTGGACTCCCCAATATGGCTGGTCATAAGAAAACGGTTTCTGAAACCTCGGAGCCCGTTCACTTTATGTTGCTCTACTCATTCTCAACGGTGACTTCTACCACATTCTCCCGCGCTATGGCTATTTCGACATCACCTGCCTTAACGAATACATGCATCAAACCCTGTATCTCGTACTGCCCGTTCTCAAGTCTGGATGTGTTCCATGCCACTGCGAAGCTCTGGCACCTTTCATCGGACTCTCCAATCTTGATCCAGGTGCTCGTGCCTTTCTTACGGTAGTACCAAGGGTTGCTCACCCTCGTTATGGAACCGTGGATGCCTAGCTCCTCCAATTCCTTGTCCAGCAGATATTCGTCGTACTGCTCACGTAACCAGACGATTCCGCTGTAGTTCTTGAGAAATTCGGAAGGAACGATGTAGTGTGGCCCCCAATCGTATGACATAGGTACTCTCCATTCGCTTTTTTCGTAGAATGTGACATGTGCAGTCCAACTGAGCCGAAGTCTCGCTACAACTCGGCGAGCTTTGTCATTTGGTCATAATCGACCATGCCACTTTCGGCTATGCTTTCGATCTCGATCCCGGCTTCCACCACTGCGGCAATCGGATTTAGCCCACCGAGCAATACCATCCCGACGCGGTTCAAGCCGACCGCCATCTGACAGACTGGCTCGCTGGTGTTGCCAAGCTGATAGACCCCGCTGATACCGGCCTCTCTTAGATTAGAAACAACCTCCTCAATCACCGATCTCGATGCCGCGGGGGCCTCGCGGAAGTTGGCCAGTATTCGTCCTTTGCCAGTTCTCGCAGCCTCGCCTACACTGGTCATTCCGGCGCGGATATACTGCTCAGAGGGATCCAGCGAGGTGCCCGAGTAATTAATTATGGCGACGAACCGTTTTGCCTTTGAGCTCTCGATTTCGAGCACCCCTCCGAACCTCGACTCAATGGGGATTCCTGTTTTCAGCAATACACCGTTTATGGTGGCGGCACACATGGTGCCAATACCTACCTTACCGTTCGGTATGACCACATCGCCCAGCTTCTCGCCTGCGTGGCCAACCGCCAAGAGACCACTCACACATATGTCAGCCCGGATCACATCCTTCATCGCGTTGAGGGCCTTGTTCAGCTTGTTTTCGTCCAGGAGCGAGGTATTGATAGCCACTTGGCCAGTCTTCTTCACTGGATCGAATGTGGTGCGAAACGCCAGCAGTTCGATCCTCTCCAGGATGAAGCCAATCCGGTCTGGCGCCAGGGCAACCCTGAGTTCATCAAGTCCTTTGGAAGTAATCATTCTGCCGTCTATACCCAATGGCTGGGTAAGACCCCTTTCGTCGGTTATTCTCAAGTGGTACCTTACCGCCCTCTCGCTCATGAAAACGCCATGACGCTCAAGCTCCCGGGCAATGGTGATCGACCCTAAAGGCGCGGAGGACTCGCTCAGCACCTTGAGAATTGAGATGACCTTCTTCTCGGCTTCAGGTATCGCGCTCTGCAACATATGGTAACTTGTTATCTCCTTGAAGCGGGCTGATATCATTATATCATCTCCTTGCTTTAGAGAGAACTACCACATCCTCAGTACCCATTAAACCGATTGGTGATGGGCAATATCCTGTCCCGACCAAATGCCTCAACATAGGCCACTAACACGGGATCCAGAACATCGTAGGGTGGGCAGGCGGTCGGAGTCCATTTGATCAGGCCTCAGCTTGACTGGAGGCTCTTGCGCTGTCACGCTCGATGGGATGAGATCTTGGCCTGCAACCTAGCTGTGGTACCTGGCGAATTGGTACACCATCGTCTTGGTCACATCCTTTATGATGGCAAGCCCCCTGGCCATGTCCCCGTATAGAGTGGCGTAGTCGGTGGCCATTTCCCTCTTGAGCCATTATCGTTCTCGACAGTCACTACCACTGTCCTATGCCGAGCTATGTTGTGATCCACGCTATCTTTCCTGAAGAAGACACGCATTAAGCCCAATACCTCATATCGTGCGTTTTTCAACCCGGTGGTGTCCCACGTAACAGTGAAGTCTTCGCTCTGTTTCTCCGACTCGCCGATTTCAATCCAGGTGTTCGTGTTCTTCTTTCGATAGTACCAAGTATTGGTGATCTTCACAATATAACCTGGCTTGCTCCAACGATAGATGCCGAACCCCTCCAACTCCTTAGCCAGCAGGTTTTCATCAAGCTCCTCGCGGAGCTGAACGATGCCACAATATTTCCTTACAGGTGCGGTAGGCACGGTAATATGTGGCCCCCAATTGTACGGCATTAGCCACCTCCTTTTGTATATTTTCAGATGTGCAGGTATGAGCTACGCCCCCTTTGGCCCTAAATATGCGGCATACGGCATCCGCTTGCCGTTATCTACCCTAGCATATCATCGGCCATTTGTCAATACCATACCGCCTGAATTCACTATGCCATTATCCGATACTAGCCATCTTCGACATGGACACCTGCTCCATGTCAGCACCTCCTAGTAGAAGAAGCGTGTGGCCATGATCACCCCTGGCTGGAGAAAGCGGCAAACCACGGGGTGCATATTGCCGCTATATGCCATGGCTTGCTCGTAGCGCTGCCTTACTATTAGTCAGCGTGTAGTAACTTGTGCCGACGGTTGACGGAAATGTTGGTATCCAGAGGCTGCCATTAGGCTCGAGCTAAGTTCGCCTTTGGCTTGGGGTGAACGGTCGTGCAGTTTGTATAGGCCAGCATCTAGAGATGCAGCTATGCTGTGGATTGGTCGCCGGTCAGCCTATGTCGTCCGAACTGACGACAGACATTTCACCAGTATACAATTCGAATGTCTGTGCATATTGCCCATGGCCATCTATCTTTTCATCTGCCATCGGTCATATAAGCGCGTATAGACCTTTACAGAAAGGAGGTATAGGGCTAAAATGGGTACACTTCGAGCGGGTGTAACTCAGCGGTAGAGTTCTTGCTTCCCAAGCAAGCTGTCGTGGGTTCGAATCCCATCCCCCGCTCCAATGTTTATCTGGCCTGACAACAGTGACCGTTCAATTGACAAGTCGGACGGCATGGGCGTTCTCTGCACTGGCAATAATCGACACACAGGTTGGCGCAGCCTCGTTTTTTATGCAGCAACATAGTATGCCTTATATCGCATATGTCGACTGGTAAAAAGCCTGGTCTATTTGTTCTGCCCCTGCATGAGGTACTTCATAAATTGCTGTAAAAGATATGCCACAGGCATACCTTTAATTTTAACTGAGCGCCAAAATGCGGGGGCAAAGAACCATTTTCACATCAGCTTTTCTTATATAACAGTACAGTAAATGCTACATTTGACATTGCTTAGGCAACATTCTCATCTGCCCACTTGACAACGAAATGTGAGAGTATTAATCTGCTGGCGTCCGGTCGCATACAAGCACTTAATATTTAAAATTAATGCGAGAAGGATGTTCTACTAAATTACGTAGACGTAATTTTGGAAGATTTATTATGTCATTAAAGTTCCCCAGATGGATGCTATGGACAGTGCTAATAGTCATAGGGATTGGCCTATTTTACGCTGGTTGGTATTTTGGTCATTCCGATGGAACAGAGAGTAAAGGGGATGTCTTAACTGGATCTGTCAATATAGCCTCTGAGCCAGCAGGAGCCAACGTCTACGTTGATGGCGAATATACAGGGGAGACAACCCCTTGTTTCATAAGTGGACTAAGCACAGGCCCCCACACGCTTCGGCTAACCCTTGAGCACTATCAACAGCATGTAGACGAAATTACTGTCTACGCAGAACAGATTACCTATATCGAATGGACGCTCAATCGTGCTATTGAAAAGACACGATTAATTCAGCCTGGCCCTGGTCTTGGAAAAGACTCCTACGTATCTGAATACAATCCTGTCAGCAATTATGGCTCTGATGACAGTCTATTTGTTAGTGCTAGCCGCGTGGATGAACATTATAGGGCTTACCTCCAGTTTGACATGAGCACGATTCCCAATACTGCTGTTATTACGGATGCTAAACTCGGGTTGTACTATGTCAAAACCAGCAGCAAAGTTGACACGCAAATAGGGGTATACATGGTAGTCGATAGCTGGGACGAGGATGATTTAAGCTGGATTAATCAACCTCATTACTCGGCCAAGCCGGAAAGTACGACACATGTATCTGCTGCCGTCACGTCGAATTTCATATATTGGGATATTCGTGATTTGGTTCAGGGTTGGGTCGATGGTTCAATAAGCAATAGGGGTCTTCTTCTGATGGACACCGATGAAAGCTCAGTGACAGCCTGGAAGCAATTCTATTCCTCAAGTCAGGCTTGGCCCCAGCCGTTAGGTATTAGTCCCAAATTGGAGGTCATTTACTACAATCCGAACCCATGAACTGTTAAATTGTTGTGCATTTCTTCTACTGAAGACTGATAGTCGTTGTTGCTATGTCGCTGCCGATGTGGAATATAAAGTTTGGCACCGACAAAGGCTAGATGGACGGTTTGGAGACTGGATATCATTGAGGATAAGCATATAACGGGGAAATGAACATGATAGCAAATGATCGTAATCAGAGTGCGTAGAATCTCACCAACACCATTTGTATTTTTTGTCATTTCATATATCGGTGGTGGGATTAATGTAAGGCCAGATCAGCGCAGCGAGGAGGGTTTGGAACGGGATTGCGGTAACAGGCAAAATAAACTGACAGGGGGTGCAGAGATGGCTGGTAATTTAAGAGCGGATATCCGGAGCTATGAGGCGGAGAATAAGACCAAGGTCAAGGGCCCTGTCTGGCCTCATATGCGGTGCATAAACTGTCCAATGTCGTTTTTTGGGTGTGCCAGCGCGAAGAAATCTATCACCGCTGAGAAGCACTAGCCTATCTAGGTGGATTTGGACGGGGCAACCGATAACTGGCAGATTTGGTAAACGCTGCAGGGGTATAAGGTCATATACCATCAGAGACCTCCCTATTGCCGTATTGCCCACGTGTTTCTTCGAAATTGTTCTTAAATATTTTTATCGTATTTTTGAACCCTGGAGACGATTTTAAGTTGGCTTTAAACGCGCTTAGAATAAGCTATTTGCGCGGTATCCTGGGGCAACTAGGGTCAGATACCTTTCATGATAACAAGACATCGAAATTCAGCGATTTGGACGCCTTATTGGTTTAAACAAAGACTGGCTCAGTAGCCTGAGCCGGCAACAGTTTCACCCTTGATGTATGGAATAGAGAATAGCTTCCTTGTATTTTCGCTATTGCAATTAGGGCACCGCACCTTTTTGGGCAATTCCTTCCAGCGGCGGAAAACCTCGAATACCTTTCCACAATCCTGGCACTGAAAGTCATAGACGGGCATAATCTCTCCTTATCCTTCATCAAGCGACGGCGTTGTTTTTCAATCTTACTACAGGTATTGAATTAGCCGTTGCTCCAACTGGTTCTTCGGCATGGCACCCACTATTTGGTCTATGAGCTGCCAATCCTTGAATATGAGCAAAGTTGGGATGGACATGATGTTGTACTTCATCGCCACCGATTGATTATTGTCCACATCCAGCTTGCCAAACGTTATCTTTCCCTGGTAGTCCTTCGCCAGCTCTGCGATTACCGGCGCTACCATGCGACAAGGGGCGCACCATTCCGCCCAACAATCAACTACCAGCATGCGGTGCTTTCTCACCGCTTCATCGAAATTATCGGCGCTCAGTTCGATTACCAGACCTTGTTCCTCCTCAACTGCTGCTTCGACCTCCTCTTCCTCAAGAAGCTGGACGGTTAACCTGTCCTCACTGGCCTGTTCAAATTTTATTCGCAGTCCCTTCTCCTTGAACGAGCCTTTCAATTTCGCCTGGGCCTGTTGCAGTAAGAACTGTTTTCCCTGGCTCTCGTATTCTTTTAGGCGCTCATATAGCTCCTCAGGTTCGAACACA
>CAZYLE010000024.1:0-1477 GCA_964648675.1 uncultured Dehalococcoidales bacterium | reverse complement strand
AATCGAGATCGCTGAGCTCTTTCATTCTCAATTTTTCTTCTGGGCTTGCGTCTCCAATCTTGGCTAGCTTCTCTCTAATCAGCGGCGGAAGATCTTCTTCCCACTCTACCATTTTGGCCACTCTCCTCAGTTACACTAGAACACCGTCAGGTAAATCTTGCCGTTCTCCTTCTGCCCCTTAATGAGCTCGCAGTGTCTCAGTATGGCTAGCTCGGTTTGTATCTTCGATGGGGAAAGCCCGAGATGTTGCATGAGCTCCTCACCGGTAACCTTTCCACGTTTTTTAATGAACTCGTAGATATCCTTTTGCAATTCGGTCAAGCCCTCTGATCCCTGCTGCCCCCTGCTCTCGCGGCTGCGCTTGGCGGTATAAACCGCCCACGGGTCGCAGGCTTTGGCCGGGTAAGCAGCTTCGATATAGCAGTCTTCGCAGAGCGTCTCGCCTCGAAGCTCACGCTCCTCGCCCTCGGCCAATTCCTGGTGGCAACGGTTACACCTCATTTTACTACCAATCCGTTACAACGACTACACCTCATTGTACTATCGGTCCCTATTTAATTGCCACCACCACTGTAAAGCCCGCTTCAGGGGAGAAGCCTTCCTGCGGAGATTCCACTTCCTTTACCTCGTTTGGTTTCTGAAAGAGAGTTGATACTACCTTTTCAATAGTGAAACAGGCGTTCTCCAAAAACTCCGCTACCTCTTGATAGCTGTAGAATGTGGCGTATTTGTAGAAGCGATGTCCTTCCTGTTTCTTCATCTGGTAGTGTTGGCCCCAGGGGGTTTCCCGCAACACCAGACCAAGCGCGATCTTGCCTCCTGGTTTAAGTATGCGGTAGGATTCCTTGAGCACAGCCAATGGCGAGTCGACGAAGCAGAGCGTTACGATTAAGAACACAGTGCCGAAGGTTTCCTTATCGAAGAACTGTTCCTCCCCCCTGGCTAGAAAACCGGTTACCCCTCGCCTCTTCGTCATTGCTAGGAGGTTAGTTGATGGGTCTATCCCGTTCTCTATCCCTAGGGCCTGGGCAAAGCGGCCACTGCCAACCCCTACCTCAAGCCATGGTTTCGGCAGAAGGGGCAGGATCTCCCGAAAGGCTTTGACCTCTGTTGCATAAATGAGTTTGCCTTCCCCATCGAACCACGCATCATACGCCGAAGCGAGGGGATCAAAGTCCAATATGGTATGATTTATAGAAGGCCCCATAGTCAGTTACTCAATTCCAGCCTCTCTTATGATATCTGGCACAAGCTCGTCCCATCCCAGCGGCATAATGTGGACTCCCTGACATAGTGGTACCACTTGCCGGATAATCCGGGCTGTAATTTCCGCTGACTTTTTCCTGCGGTCTTCCTTTGGTGTAGCTGCCATCTCCTGGATGATACTCTCAGGCACACTAATCCCGGCCACGTTTTCGTTCATAAACCGGGCCATCGCTGCGCTCTTGAGCACGACCATTCCGGCGATGATCGGTAC
>CAZYLE010000023.1:13460-14661 GCA_964648675.1 uncultured Dehalococcoidales bacterium | reverse complement strand
GTCGGGGCACAACTACACAATGAATTGGGCAACTACATTTTCTGGTAGGGGCGTTTAATTAAACGCCCCTACTTAAGTATTGACGTTCTTCAACTGCAAGGGCTAAGGTAGTAGTGCCAAACGCTTTCGCCGCATGGCGAGTTGAAAGCGAAACACCGCTTTATTGGATAAGATTGAAAGGAGGTTTTCCATGAGCCGCTTAGAGCAAAGAACCGTTTTCAGTCAAATGGGGGATGTGCAAGACCAGGAATGCACGCCAGATGTATTCATGGTAGCAGGATTCGGAAACACTGGCGTTGTTATCACTGAAGAAGGAGTGGTGGTTGTAGATACCACGCCGCTGACAAGTTCCAAGGTAATTGAGGCAATTAGGGCAAGGACTCAGTTGCCCATCCACACCATTATCTACACTCACGGGCACGCGGACCACGCCTTTGCCGCTGGTCCCTTCATTGAGGATGCAAAGGAAAAAGGTCACGCAAAACCGAGAATCATAGCGCATGAACTGGTGCCACAGCGGTTCGACCGATATAAGAAGCTTAACAGATACCACTGGTATATAAATTCAATTCAAGGTGGACGAGGGTATAGCCGTCCCAAAGGAGGAGAGCGGTTTATTCCCTCCGAAGTCGTATATCCTGACATCACCTACTCAGATGCCATGCAATTCAAGCTGGGAGGACTTACCTTCGAGCTGTATCATTACATGGGGGAGACCGATGACGGAACCTGGGTCTGGATTCCCGAGCGCAAGACAGCGATTGTCGGCGATGTAATGATAGGGGTCTGCCCCAATATCGGCAATCCCTTTAAGGTTCAGCGCTATGAATTGGAATGGGCTGAGGCACTGGAGCGAATAGCCGGTAAAAACCCCGATTTTTTGATACCTGGCCATGGACGTATCCTCCGTGGAGAGCTAGTCAAAGAAGTTTGCTTGAATACCGCAAAGTGGCTGCGCCATATCCATAATGAGGTAATACGGCTGCTGAACGAAGGCTGCTGGATAGAGGAGATCCTGGAACGAGTTCATATACCAGAAGAATTAGCCAGCATGCGGGGGCTCGCCCCGGTTTACGGTTGCCCCACTTTTGTCATCCACGGCATACACCGCAGGTATGCCGGCTGGTACAATGGAAATCCGAGCGAGCTATTTCCGTCCAGGAGCTCAGACATAGCGGCGGAGATTGCCAGGCTTGCTAGC
>CAZYLE010000023.1:5473-13450 GCA_964648675.1 uncultured Dehalococcoidales bacterium | reverse complement strand
CTAGCGCCGAACAGCTTATTGAGCGTACCAGAAAGCTACAGCAGGAAGGTAAAATCCAGCTTGCTTTGCACCTGGCGGATTTTATAATCAAGGGGACTGAAGACGCTATAAAGCGCAAGGAGGCTTTACTTCTGAAGGCGGAATTACTGGATGCCAGGGCAAAAGCCGAGACTAACTCGATCGCCCGCAATATCTTTCTGGTCGGCGCCGAAGCAGCGGAGCAAGAAGCCAGTGCCATATGACCATCATATGCTGGCATAGGTTTGCGGGGGATGCTATTATGCCTGCATGGAAAAGCAATTAAAGGACCAGCTATGGCAACCGCGGTTGCGGAAGACATTATATTAGAATTGGAATGTAAAGTATCCACCGATGCAGTGAATTACATTATGTGAGGGTAAGAAATGCGCATAATTGCTTTTTCCGATATTCATGCAAATCTTCCCGCCTTGGAAGCAGTCTTGGCCGCCGTTCGTGGAACTCCGGACCTGTTCCTGGTGGCCGGTGACCTTGTTGCCTTCGGGCCCAACCCGCGAGAGGTTGTCGACCTGCTGCGGAGCCGTAGTTGTCTTGTTGTGAAAGGGAACGTGGATGACTATGTTGCCGATCCCAGAGCTATGGAGCGGTTCTACAAATGCGCTCGTGAGATGATAGACTCAGGGAGGCACTACCGGCTGCCGCTCCCTCTGGAGGTTTTTCCTGATGACGTGGCGTGGACCCGCAGGGAGCTGGGGGATCGACTGGACTATCTGGCCGCTCTGCCCTTTACTATTTCGATTGAGCCTGTGCCCGGGCGGCGGCTTAAGATGGTTCATGCCAATACCCAGGATATGACCCGATCCATCCGCCTACGGATGCCAGAAGCAGAGCTTCTGGAGATGACTCAAGGTCTGGATTGCGAGATCCTCGTCTTCGGCCACCATCACATCCCCTTTGTGAAGGCTCTGGGACCGCTTCAACTGGTCAATGTGGCCAGCGTGGGGTATCCCTGGGATGGCCAGACGGCAGCCGCCTATACGGAGATAACCTTTGACCAGGATGGCTGGCATGTACAGCAGCATCGGGTAGCCTATGATCTTGACCGGACAGCAGCACTCATCGAAGGCTCAACAATGCCTCACAAGGAGGCGATCCTACGCTTGCTGAGGACGGCAAAGCGGGAACCAGCGGGGTAAGGACGCCCCGTTACTTCAGGTTGTTTGGCTGGAAGGAGATAATATCAGAACCTACCCGGCAGGTCCGGAATCAGATAGGTGAAAAGGTGAGTACTCCTTTTGCCTCCCCTCCGGGTCAGATTATATCTTGTCGGCACTTTTGATATGTAACACCCTTCTTATCGCCAAATCTCGGCTCTCGGAGAACTGCAACACTATTGGCCCTTTTTCTTTTTACTCTCGTCTATTTTTTCTCGCATGAACTTGAAGCCCGGTGTAATATCTTCAGTCAGGCTTTGAGCAAGCACAGTCCTGACCGGCTGCCCCATGTTCATGTGCCCGCCAGTGGCAAACAGATGCTCCATGACAGAGAACACCAGAATTGCCGGTAAGCCAATCGCAACCTCATGGTCATAGGTGCCGGCAAGCATGCGGTCTCCTGTACCCGGCATGACAATTTGTGGTTTCTGCGTTACAAACGGCAGCAGGGCCCCTTTGGAACACGACTCCCGATACCCCCAAAACGAGGAGGTGGGGACATTCTCACCATCATAGGCTAGGGCGTGAATGATATGGGTTATGTTTTCCGCGGTACCATATACCAGCACCGAGTCCGGGACTACTACTGACTCGGGCAGTGGTGAGCAGATGAAACCTTTGTGCCCTGTTGAGGCAACCCTATCATGACTGGACACCTTCTCTTCCGCTTCCCTATCTTTATGCCAGCCCTGTAAGACCTGACTCTGAATAAAATCCTCATAAGGCACATCTTCCCAGCCCTGCGCCACGGTTGAAGCTGTGCAGAAGTTATCATCGGATGTCATAGCGACCGACAAACCCGTCCGACGGGCATAAGTGAAAGCCTGGCATAAGCTCCATTTTTGCCCAAAGAGCGATGGCCTTTGCACTCCTTGAGGAATCTCCGCAACACCCTTTATGTATTTTATCGCTATCGGATAGGTGGCAAGATGCAGTTTGTGATACAACTCCTGACCAGCCTGCTTATAATCCTCCAATGTCTTCATAATCGGTCTCCTTTCAAAACCTGTACTTCGGTTGTCATTGGTCAAATTATACTTGTGTCTTGAGACATGAGCAATTAAATCTCATAGTAGCAACGTCAGTAGCCAGCTCTTGCACTGGATTGCCCCGCTATGTTTGACAAAATGGGGCAAAATGAGGGAGGATGAGAGTTGCAGGTGACGATAATTAGGCATATTGCCGGCAGGGAGCAATAGCTATGAGCCAAAGCCAAATGGACGACGAGAAGATTGACGGCGAAAGAATTGCCGAAGAGGACAAGGTTCAGGAAAAGATGGATGCCACAGGGAATAGGTGGAGGAAAGTATATTTCGGTGGCGGGGCACACTTTAAAAACTGGTATGACCAGATCGTAGAAATAAAGGGAGAAGATAACGTAGAGGTAGAGGAGGTCGACTCCCACGGCCTTAAATGCTTTGAAGAGAGCGGCGAGACACTCTACCGAATCTGGGTCAAAGAGAATGTTTCATAGAGTAGCTGTGACCCTTGCAGGGGGCAATCGATGGTAGGCTATCAGCTATCTGAAGTTGTAGCTGCTTTCTTCGCCAGCTACCATCGTCCAATAAATTGGGCAACTACAATACTTGTGAGCGACGGGGTCAAAAATAATCTCAAATTTAAAGGCAAAATCAAGATTGGACAGCCCAGAAATCAATGAAGTGAGGTAAGAACAATGTGCTTGACAACAGTCTATCTTGAAAAAGGCGATCAAAAGGAAATGATAATGGAGGAGGTGGCTGAAGTCGAAGCCGAGGACAATGGATTTCGGTTAATTAGCTTGATGGGAGAGGAGAAATTCCTTAAAGGCAGGGTTAAACGCATCGATTTTATAGCCGAACATTCAATGGTAGTTGAAAGCGAAGAGGGAAGGTGACAATGGAGCCTGGAGGGCTGGAACGGCGGCCAGAGATAATGTACGGAACACCGGGTACCGCCATCTATAGAGACAACAGGCTTATTCTCTGGATTCCTGACGATTTTGGTTCTCTGACCAAGAACCTGCTACCCAAAGAGCTGGAAGCACTGCGTAAGGAGCTTAAAAGATATCTTGAACCTCAGGGTTCCGACGCCTGAGCTAGATAGATATTAGTTTGGTACTATTCGAAACCCCAATCGGAATTGCCTAAAAACAAATCATGAAAAATGATGTTACAGAAGTGATTCATAGTGACAGAATTTAATCACCCTTCGACAAGCTCAGGGCGAACGGGGGAAAATCTGGGTAGGTTGGAGCATCCGCTCCAACCGTGCCCGGAGCAGATGCTCCGGGCTACCCTGTTTATGATAGGCTATTCAGCTACGCTTAGGAAAGGCTTTGAAATCCGTTCGTGGTGAGCCTGTCGAACCATGAACGGAACAGTAATTGCAAAGACCATTCGCCCTTCGACAGGCATGCCCTGTCCGCCTTGCGGACTCCGATACTTCATTCGGAGAGTATATCGAAGGACTCAGGGTGAACGGATTAGACTACATTTTCGAATTAAAGAATGTCAGCAATACTTGATGATATATAGTATGGCTGCGATGACAAATATATCAAAATCATCAAAGTGTAGTAAGGCCATCTGAAACCATAGCTACGCCAGCAAGCTGCCGAGGTTTCCCCCTCGGCCGAGTATCTGCTCGGCTTCTCCAATGATGGTATCGATGAGTTCCTTGACACTCACTACGCTGTCGATAACCCCAACCGCGAGCGAGCCCCCGGTTATCCTCACCGCCACCTCGGGATCGTCATCTCGAAAGTCGCTTTGCCAGTCCCCCGGAACGTCTGAAGACTCCTTGAGGAGCACTCTTTCCAGACGCATAAGCCACTCCCCCGTCACCACCTCACCCCGTTCCTTCATCACCTTTTCATACTCCTCGGGCTTGGGCGGCGCCAGAGCGCGGTCGCGGTATTTAGGGTCCCAGGATTTGGCCTCCACCATCGCCTGCTTGTAGCGCTCGGAGATGGGGCACTCCTTGGTGGCCATGAAGCGTGTGCCCATGTAGATGCCTTCCGCCCCCATGCCCAGGGCAGCGAGAAAACCATGGGCATCGCCAATGCCGCCAGCGGCGATAAGCGGAACCTTCATCATCCTGGCAGCGGTGGTTATGGCAATCAGAGTGGGGAGCTGGTAAATGCTCTTGAAGCCAGCACCCTCCAGGCCTACGATGACCACCGCATCAGCCCCCTGGCGCTCAGCAGCAAGGGCATGGTGTACCGTGGCCACCTTATGCACCCACTTCAGGCCAGCCTCATGTACCCTCCGCCCATGGTCATCACCACGATAGGCGGCGGTAAAGATCACCGGCACCTTCTCCTCTATAGCCACCTCGCGCATCTCATCGATTTGAGGGCAAAGCCCCACCGACAGGTTCACGCCGAAGGGCTTGTCCGTCATGGAACGTGCCTTATTGATGTCCTCTCTCAGTTTTTCTGGGGTGTGCAAGGCACCAGCGGTGATAATGCCAAAGCCCCCCGCATCGGAAACGGGGGCAGCCAGAGCTGAGGTGCCAAAGCCAGCAAAGGCACCTTGAATTATGGGATACTGGCTGCCCAGGATATCGGTCACTCTGTTTTTCCAGTTCATCAATGCTCCTCCATCTTGATTATCGCAGCCAGTGCGTAAACCGTCAACGGGCGGTTTCGCTCATCCAAAACGGCAGTCGTCAACTTGAATCTGGTAATTTTGGCAGGGTCAGGTTAGAATAACCATCATTCCAAGGCTAGCTAAATATCTGGATATACAAAGATAAGTTATCGAAAATTGCACCTATAAAGCCTGTATTATTCAGTCGTCAAAACGTTGGCAAGGAGAAACGTATGGAAAGCATCATCGCAAAGGCAATGGCTCTCAAATACGAGCCAATGGCTATAGTCCTCACCGATAAAAAGCCGAAAAAAGCAAAACAGTTCAAGGAAGGAAGGTTTAGCTGTGTTATGTTCATGCTGGCGGCAGCCGTCCGCGGTCAGCAGGCCGTGTTCGACCGTAAGACCTTTGGGTGCCCCGGTGGAGGTACCGGCCTCGGCTTTGGAAACCAGTATAAGAACATGCCAGGGGGGGAGGAGGGCTTCAGCTATTTCCTGTCGATGGGCTACGAGGGAAGTGAGGAAGGTATGAAGTTCGCCGCGATGGTAAGGCCGTTTCTGACCGAGGAGACGTACGACAACCTTGTCCGCGGCGAGAGATACCTCAAGACACCTGAGCTGGTGATGAAGTTTATCGACTGCCTGCCGATAACCGATGTGCCCTTTAAGTACGTCGTATTCAAACCACTCAGGGAGGTGAACCCAGAATTAGAGAAGCCCGAAGTGGTGGTCTTCCTAGCCGATATGGACCAGCTTACTGCTCTGGTCATCCTGGCCAACTACGACAGGGACGACAATGAGAGCGTAATCATTCCGCAAGCCGCCGGTTGCCAGTCGATCGGCATCTACCCTTTCAGGGAGGCGCGGTCAGAAAGGCCAAGGGCATTTGTCGGTCTGGTCGATCTCACTGCCAGGGTTGCCATAAAGCGACAACTCAAGGACGATGTTATGAGCTTCGCTGTACCATTCGCCATGTTTCAGGAGATGGAGGCAAACGTCCCTGGAAGCTTCTTGGAGAGAAATACCTGGAAGGAGCTGATGAAGCTGAAAATGTAATCGCCATAGTCAGCTTTATGACTTTCCTGACAGCCTAAGAAGATAAGAAAAGCAACCTTCAGTCAAACGACTTTCCTCGTTTTACCGACCAGCGAGCCTTTCAGCTTCCCGGCCCGAATTATATTGCACATCGCCAGCTTCCCAGCAGGCGTTGTTTCCAGCTACAGGGCGACCTCCACGCCGATGAGGTGCAACTCCTGGTCAGTAACCGTTCTCATGGGAGGCATAGCGGTCACGTCCATTCCCGGCTCGTGGTGGAAGATGGTAGCTAGCTCCCTGTTGACCATGAAGATCAACAGCGACAGAGGTAGCTCCATGGGGCAAACATCCTGACACTGACCACAGTTAACACATGAATCCATCACATGGGTTGCCCTGATCATGGGGAACAAGGGGTCGGGTGGCACCTCGCCACCGGCCACCATGCCCCTCCCTGCCTCCAAAAAGCACTCCTTACAATAGCAAATGGGACATGCATCGCGGCAACCAAAGCACTTGATGCACTGATTGAACTGGCCGAACCAGTAGTCGTATCTTTCATCACAACTCATCTCTTTGAAGGGGGCGAAATCCTTCGCCTGCTGGTCGCGTGCCGCCTCGATCGCTGCTTCATCCTTCTTTCTCCGCGTTTCCACCGCAGAATCATCTGCCTTTTCTATGCTGATGACGCCAGCCTTCACCGCCTCATTGACGAAATCAGACCCCTTATCGGAGCAGAGCTCGACAAAAGTGGTCTTCTTGTCCTTTGTCCCCCATTTGCCACAGGCGATGTCCGCCATAATGGGGATATTGGTGTGGCATCTGCGGCAGTTATCCCTCCTCCCAAACCCTTTTTCTTCCAGCTCCGCTAAATCCCGCTCCTTCTCGGAGCCATCCTTCAAGCTGATGGTGAGCTTGCCATCTTCGATGTCCTCTTTAACAACATCGTCGGGATTGACCCCGAATTCCTCCACCATCATCACCTTCGCCTTCGCCGAGGGGAGGGTGCCGGTGCAGTTTATGCCGATGAGCAGCAGGTTATCGAGATTGATCTGGGTTCGCTTGACTAGCTCAATAATGGCCTTGGCGTCGCACGGCTTGCAGACCACGGCTATCTTCAGATTGGCTGCCCCGCCCAGATACTCCTTGAGGCAGCGGGCAATGTTGGGGGAGGCGCAGTGTAGTGACCCCACAGTTTCTACTATTTTCCCGGGGTCGGTTATCAACACCGGGATACCATCATACCTGTTGCCACCCCTGGCCTTTACCGCCAGCGCTGCATCCGCCCATTTACTTTCCAAGGCATACTTGAGCAGCGTGCCAACCACGCCCCCATGTTCCGCCTTATCCACTATTGCCTGGTCTGTGGAGCGAGCAATATACATGTCTCCCTTCATTTCTTGACCTCCATTTTAACCGAACATACCTTGGTCTCCGCACACTTGGCACCGGGGTCTAGGGCTGAGATTGTCAGCACATTGGCCAAGGAATTGGGGAAGTGAAACGGGACGAATACCAATCCCGGTGGTACACGGTCGGTCACCCTGGCTTCTGCCTCAATGCTGCCCCGCCTGGTGGTTAAGATGACTACATCCTTCTCTTTGATCCCTTCCTTGGCTGCGTCATCGGGGTTGACTTCAACGAAACCTCGTGGCACCTCATCGAGTAGCTTGGGGGTCCGCCGTGTCATGTGACCGGTATGGTAGTGGAAAATGCTCCTCCCGGTAGTCAGGAAATAGGGATACTCTTCGTCGGGCACCTCTGCCGGCGGTTTGTAATCCACCGCCATGAAGTGTCCCAAACCATCGGGAGTATTGAACTTCTCCAGGAACATGGTGGGCGTCCCTGGGTGGTCCTCAGCCGGGCAGGGCCAGTGAATGCCAGCGATGGCATGGTCCAGCCTTTCGTATGTTATACCCTTATATGGGGGCACGCAGCTTCTTATCTCCTCAAATATCTCCCCGGCCGAGGTAAAGCCAAATTTATCGCCATAGCCCATCCTCTCAGCTAACTGGCATATCATCCACCAATCGGCCTTGGCCTCACCAGGGGGTTCAATGACCTTGTTTATCTTCTGTACCCGCCGATCTATCCAGGTGTGAGTGGCTTCCCGTTCCACCCAGGTGGCGGCGGGCAGTACCACGTGGGCTAGCTTGCTTATCTCGGTGGGAAATATTT
>CAZYLE010000023.1:0-5463 GCA_964648675.1 uncultured Dehalococcoidales bacterium | reverse complement strand
ACCAAGAAATCGAGCTTCTCCAGTGCCTTCCTCAAATTATTAACGTCAGGTACCACCATAAGGGGATCCGCCCCGACAATGTAAAGGTAAGAGAGTTTGTACAACATGTCGATGTAGGTGATGCCAGGCTTGGTGGGCAGGTTTTCCACCTTCCAGGCCTCTTCAAAGAACTTAGCTGAATCATCGCCCACGCGCTTGAACCCGGGGTAGAAAACGCAAAGACAACCCATGTCGCCGCTGCCCTCGCCGTTGATCTGACCCCTCATGGAGTTTATCCCGCTTCCTGGCTTGCCGGCATGCCCGCACAGCAGCGCCAAGTCTGCATGCACCTTAACGTTATCGCCGCCAACAGTATGTTGGCATATGCCCTGGTCATACAGTATGCAACCACGCTCTGCTTTGGCATAGGTAATAGCCGCCTCTTTTATCATCTCTATTGGTACGCCGGTGAGCTCCTCAGCTTCTTTCAAGTCCACTTTGGAGAGGAACTCACGCAGCGCATCGAAGTCTGCAGTGCGTGATGCGATGAAGTCCTTATTCTCCAGGCCCTCGTCGAGGATGATTTTCATCATGGCGTTTATCAGGGCTACATCCGTCCCCGACTTCAACTGCAGGTGGATGTCGGTCAGGTACCTTGCCGTATTGGTGTTTCTGGGGTCAGTGTAGATCACCTTGGCGCCCTTAGCCCTGGCACGTGCCACCCTCCTGGCGATCATGGGGAAGGTCTCCTTGAGGTTGACGCCGGCAAGAAAGATGCAGTCGGCATCCACAATCGATTCCTGGTTGGTCTGCATCACTCCGGAGCCCATCATGGGAAGTAATCCAGCCACCGCTGAGGAATGAGCTCGCCGTTCTTCCTCACCAGAGGCATCTTCAGCCTTTCTTCGCTGTAGAGGTACTCGTAGGCATTCTTGCCTTTGGGACAGTTCGTCCCTTCGTTTATCGGGTGCTCCTTCCATGGCTCTTGCCCGATTATCCTGCCATCCTCGACTACCAGGTAAAGACCGCACCCACAACTGCAGTAGGGACATATGGTAGGCACATACTCAATGCTCATCTTGCCTCCTGTTAACTGGGCTTGGGCCGAGCTGCTTTATCCTCTCGGCAAAGCTCTTAACCGTCTCCGCTACCTTCGGACCCTCAGAGGCGGAGATCCATTCCAGCCTGAGTCTATCTTTCCCGATGCCTATCGCATCAAAGAATGGCCTCAGGCCGGTAACCCTTCTTCTAGCACTCAGGTTGCCCTTTATATAATGGCAATCTCCTGGGAAGCAGCCGCAAACCAGCACCCCATCGGCTCCGGCAGCAAAGGCCTTCGAGATTAGCCTTTCGTCTACCCTACCGGAACACATTAGCCTGATTACCCTTAGGTTCGGCGGGTATTTTGTCCGGGCGATGCCAGCCAAGTCAGCGGCAGCGTAAGAGCACCAGTTGCAGAAGAAGCCCACTATCTTTGGCTCAAATTCGTTCACCGTCACCCCCCTTTACGCATAAATCTAGTGTCAAACATACTTGGTATGGTAAAATAAGCCGAAAATGGCACCTGAAGTGATTATACCCTATATGGGTATGGTATTTCAACATCTAAGGTGAGAGTTAGGAGATACAATGGCTGATGTAGAAGTTTCGCAGGATGCGCTGCTGAAGCGCCTGAGAAGAATTGAGGGTCAGGTTCGCGGCATCGAGAAAATGATTGTCGATGGTCGTGACTGTGAGAGCCTGCTAACTCAGTTGGCGGCTGTCCGTTCGGCTATTGAGAGTGTCGGCGCACTGATGCTCAACAATTACATGAAGCTTTGCTTTCGCAAAGGTACCGAAACTGAGTACGCTAGTGTCGATTCGCTGGCACGGGCTATAGCCATCTGGGGCCGTGTGCGAGTTGGCGACAGTGCCTAGGAATCTGTCGAAAGAATCCGAGAGCGCGAGGTGATACAGACCGCTATCCGCCTTAGTCGTCCTGGTCAATTACAGCAGGGACGACAGTGAGAATATTGTAGTTCCGCAAGCCGCCGCCCGCCAGTCAATCAGCATTCACCCCTTCAGGGAGGCCCAGTCAGAAAGGCCAAGGGCAGTGGTCGGGCTGGTTGACCTCTCTGCCAGGGTCGCCATAAAGCGACAGCTTAAAGACGATGTTATGAGCTTCGCTGTACCCTTCGCAATGTTCCAGGAGATGGGGGCAAACTTCCCTGGAAGCTTCCTGGAGAGGAATACCTGGAAGGAACTCACCAAGTTGAAGAAGTAGGGAGAGGGCGTCCATTACGGGCCGAGTGAGCGTCGTGGATGGCGGACTCTGTCGAGAATCAGGCGAGGAGGCCATGCCGGTGTTTCCAAGGGCCGGCTCACAAAGAGAGCGCCATTTTCAGATAGAGGCGGCTGCCCAACGCACTCCTCTGGAATGCCTCGTCCACCCCCATCCACCACACGTATCCATACTTCTTCCAGGCCGTGCCTTCCTTCTCTATGGTGGTGTCGAGGATGAAGCCCACAATCTGTCCGCCCGCCTCCGCCACCAGACAGAAGTCTGAATCTGCGGAGAAGTAGTCAGTTACCTCATAGGGTCCCAGTTGCGATAGAGGATGGGCAACTCCTCGCTGGTGAAAAGCTTCTCCCCCAGGTGGTAGACGGAGGCAATATCGTCTATCTCCATCTCCCTGATTGCGATTGCAGTTTGCTTCTTGCCCTTTGCCGCGTTCTCTGACGACATGCGCCTCCCCCTTTCTTTCGCCGTTTCGCTGGCGGCAGACCCACTGCCGTTCAGCCGTCCCGTTCGTCAGGGCGCATCAACCCTCCAGCACCCCGTCAGGGTCTCGGTCCGCCACAAGCTTCTGATACCGGGGCAGGATATGCTCCTGGTACACTTGCTCCAGCCGGTCCAGAAGCTCGCCAGGGTCGTAACTGCACACCACAACCGCACCGGTCTCCTTCTTCACAAATGATACGATTGTCTGCAAATGCGCCGTGATTCCATCGGTACCTTCCAGGATGCCGATGACCTTGCTCTCGTCATAGGCGATGGCGAACTCACCCAGGGTACCCGACCTGCCACCGGCGAAGACCACCACGTCGCACGACCGGATGTTCTCTATCTCGCGGCCCATCAGCCCGCTGCCGGTGTAGATGAGGGCATCGTAGCCGTGCACCGGCGAGTGGAACTTCACCACGTGCTCCTCAAAGTTGAGTCCAGGGGAGACGCCGACCACCACGCCCCCAACGCTCTTGGCCCCCTTCACCGCCTCGTGAGGAAGCCCGGGACAGGCTCCAGTGATCAGCACGTAGCCGCGGCGGGCGATCTCCCTACCCAGCTCGTACAGTCTGCGGGAGACTTCCGGTGGTATCGTTCCCCCCGAGGACCCCATTACTCCAACGGTCATGCGGGGGAAGAGGTCGTCCCCCAGTTGCGCCTTTTCAATCAATCACATTCCTCCTCAGATAGTGTCTCACCGTGGCCGCAACAAATCGCCACGAGCATTATAGTTCGATGTTCAGTATGCCTAGCAAGTTTAGGCCGTGGAGCATCATGGTCACCGCGATTGCCGCCAGCAACAGACTGAACACCCGCGAGACGGCTCTCAGCCCGCCTCGTCCAAACAGGCGGCCAACCCAGTTGCCCATGAGGAAAATGGCCCACGCCAGAATCACGTTGAGCCCGAAGGCGACCAGCACCACGGGCAACGCGAATTGGCTGGCAAGCAGCAACAAGGTGGTTATGGTGGCCGGCCCCACCGTCAACGGCGTGCCAATCGGGACAACCGCCACCATCTCCTCCTTCACCACGTCCACCATGCGACCCGTCATCACGTATCTGACGGACAGCAACAGCAGGATAAGGCCGCCTGCAATGGCAAAGGCACCTACCGACACCCCCAGGACCCCGAGGATGAACCGCCCGAAGAACAGGAAGGCAAGACCAACAACGGCAGCGGTCAGCATAGCGACATGCACCATGTTGCGTCGCTGCCGCGGCTGCATATCCTCGCCAAAGGCGATGACCACGGGCAGGCTGCCAAAGGCATCGATGACTATGAACAGGGGGACAAAGCACAAGACGAAGGACTGCCACCATTCGCCCACGACGTTACTCCCACAATGGAACTGGCGGGACATGATATACGAACCACCATCTGTTGTCAATTAATAGAAGCCTTCGCCGGCTGGCACGACGGTGGCCCTGTCTTGCCAAAGCAGTGAGGAAAGCATACACTTGGCACACCTATCCAGAGGAACGGTCGTACACAGGCAGGACCAGGTACTAGAACGCGCTGGCGACCGTGGTGTGATTTAGGTCACATGCAGGATCCCAACGATGGCGTACAATGTGTCGTGCCAAAGTGCGGCAAGACCAGTCACATGAGACCTGCACGGAGGTGAAGCGAGATGGCTGAGATTAAGGTAGATTGCACCAATGAAACCTGCCCCGTGCCCCTGGTTGAGACACGCAAGGCGTTAAGGAAAGCGCAGCCCGGCGACATAGTCGAGGTAGTCGGAACCCACCCTGCCTCCAAGAGAGAGATACCCATGGCCGTTAAGGCTCTCGGGCTGGAACTACTGGACGTCGAAGAGGAAGCGGGGGTATGGAGAATCAGGATACGACGGTAAAGGAGGTAATGGCCATGGCTGACAAAGCTACCATAATCGTTCACAGCGGCGATATGGACAAGGTATATAGTGCGCTCATCATAGCCAACGGCGCGCTTGCAATGGGGATGGAAGTATCACTCTACTTCACCTTCTGGGGACTGCAGCGTCTCAAGAAAGGTGCGCTGGAAAAAGGGCCCCTCTCAAAAATGCATATGCTGGGGCTGGGCAAGTGGATGGTGAAGCGCAAGATGAAGAAAGTGGGCGTGGCTTCGCTGGAGAAGCTACTCCAGGACTTCAAAGAGCTGGGAGGCAAGATCCTCGCCTGTGACATGACGATGGAGATAATGGGGATAAGAAAAGAAGACCTCCGCGACGACCTGATAGCGGACTACTGCGCCGTCGGCACCTACATAAATGAGGCCCGGGAATCAACGATAACGTTGTTCATATGATGGAGGGATACCATGCTGGATAGGTTTGTGTACCTGGACAATGCGGCATCCACCCGGCTGGACGAGCGCGTGCTTGAGGCGATGCGGCCGTACTTCTTCGATACATACGCCGTTGCCACCTCCGAGTTTGGCTATTCACAGGGCATAGAGGCTCAAGAAGCCTTGGGTGAGGCCAGAAGTGCCCTCGCCGCTGCTCTGGGGGCGGAGGCTGAGGAGTTCATCTTTACAGCGGGAAGCACCGAGTCTTCCAACATGGCCATCAAAGGGGTCGCACAGGCTCTTGGCCAGAAAAAGGGAAGACACATTATGGTCTCCAAAATCGAGGATTTCCCCGTTCTTAATAGCGCCAGAGCCATGGAGAAACAGGGGTTCCACGTGCCCTATCTGGACGTCGATAGCGATGGCTTTATTGACCTCGATAATCTCAGGGATT
>CAZYLE010000022.1:9888-15269 GCA_964648675.1 uncultured Dehalococcoidales bacterium | reverse complement strand
ATAATGAATGATGATGGCACTATGGCTCGCCTCCCCCAGCTTGAGGTCGTGGCAGAACAACATGGGCTGAAGATAGTGACTGTCTCCGATCTTATCGCCTATCGGAGAAGAACTGAAAAGCTAGTAAAGCGTGTAGCTGAGGCGAGTTTGCCAACTCGATATGGCGATTTTACAACCATAGCCTACAAGAGTGTGACTGACCCCGACCAGCATGTTGCTTTGGTAAAAGGGGACATATCGGGAGAAGAGCCGGTGCTGGTTCGGGTGCATAGCGAGTGCCTGACCGGCGATGTCTTCGGTAGCCTGAGGTGCGATTGCGGCGAGCAGGTCGCCGTGGCTATGCAGGCTATCGCCGATGAGGGAAGAGGGGTTCTTCTCTATATGAGGCAGGAGGGGAGAGGAATCGGGCTGCACAATAAGATTCGGGCCTATGCCCTCCAGGATAATGGGCTGGATACCGTGGAGGCCAATGAGTCGCTGGGCTTCGCCCCCGACCTTCGCGACTACGGCATCGGCGCCCAGATATTGGTTGACCTCGGTCTCACCAATATTCGACTCCTCACCAATAACCCCAAGAAGGTGGTGGGGCTTGAAGGCTATGGTCTCAGGGTTGTGGAGACGTTGCCTATAGTATGCAAACCGAACCCGCTGAACATCGACTACCTGAAGACAAAGCAGTCCAAGCTGGGTCATCTCCTGAAGATAGAGGAGGCTATAGACTAGAAACCAGATAAGGAGGTGCCAGGATGGCATCGAAACCGAAAATGGCGTTTATGGCTCTTGTGCCCGATGCTGACCCTGAGAAGCATCGTTGCACTATGGAAACGGGACTCGTTGAGATTGTCTTCGTGTTTGCTGCCGACATGAAGCAGGCTATCGCCGTTGCCAAACAACTGGTGGACCAGGGATGTTCCGTAATTGAACTGTGTGGCGGTTTTGGTCACAGCATGACAGGAAAGATTGCTGATGCAGTCAGGGGGAAGGCTGCCGTTGGTTCAGTACGTTTTGACCTTCATGCCGCCTTCGGCAAGAGCAGCGATGAGATTTTTGGTGGCTAGCCCTACCAGAAAAGGAGGAGGAAGTATTGAGCAAAAGCTATGAAGGCACACTTCTAGGCGAAGGCCTGAGTTTTGGCATTGTGCTATCCCGCTTCAACGAGTTTATTACCACAAGGCTTTTAGAGGGGGCTCAGGATGCTCTAGTGCGTCACGGGGTCAAGGAGGACGATATCGAGGTTGCCCGCACACCGGGCGCCTTCGAGATCCCGCTTATTGCTAAGAAGATGGCAGAATCAGGTAAGTATGCTGCCATCATCTGTCTGGGGGCGGTGATAAGAGGCGGAACGCCTCACTTTGAGTACATTGCCGCCGAGGTAACTAAGGGAATTGCTCAGGTAGGTTTACAAACAGGCATGCCGGTGATCTATGGTGTAATCACCGCTGACACTCTGGAGCAGGCCATCGAGCGGGCGGGAACAAAGATGGGTAACGCTGGCTTTGATGCGGCGGTAAGCGCCATCGAGATGGCGAACCTGAGCCGCTCAATTACTCGGTGACCTTATAGACTCTGTCGCCTCGTCTCACTCGGTCGGAGACCTTGATACCGATCGCATCTCCTGCTTTGGCTTCGGTAACATTCACGTTATTTATCTGCATCGAGCTTATGGTAATCTCCATATCGGTGGTAGCCCCACTGATATGGATCTTGTCCCCTACCTTGACCGGGGCAGTAAGGTCGATCCCTGCTACCACTGGCCTGGCAAAGAAATCCATAACCTTGCCAATCTCTTCTTCCGCCATAAGACCGCTCCTTTCCCGTAATGTAAGCTGTAGTATAAGCCGTTTCCCGTTGTCAATCAATATTTTCTTCTAATTGTGGCATTCGCGTTTCCCCGTCCGCCCTGAGATATGTGTCTGGGGGATACCCCCAAGCCTGGGAAAGAGGGCAGATCCCGGTGAACTCCCCATCTTTCCCCTCCCCCTCAAGGGGGAGGGCTAGGGAGAGGGTGAAGCACCCCCATCCATCATAACAAGCTAGTGTTTGTCCACTTGAGGCCGATATGATAGACTGACATCATGATTTACTTTGGCACCTCCGGGTTTAGCTATAGCGATTGGGTAGGGCCTTTCTATCCCCAGGGCATGCCCAAGCGAGAATGGCTGGTCTATTATGCCCGCGAATTCAACGTTTGCGAAGTCAATTCCACGTTCTACGCCTTGCCCAAACCATCAAGTATAGAGTCTATGGTCGACAAAGCTGGGGATGACTTCCTTTTTGTTTTCAAGGCAAATCAGCAGATGACCCATGAGAAACAAGGCAATGAAGCGGTTTTTGACGCTTTCCGTGAGTTGCTCGTCCCGTTGGTCGATAGGGGGAAACTGGGTTGCGTGCTTGCCCAATTCCCCTATAGCTTCAGATTCAATGCGGAAAACCTCCGCTATTTGGATACCTCTGTGGAACGTCTGAGGGATTTGCCCATCGTCATCGAATTCCGTAACTCCCAGTGGCTGAGGCCGGAGGTCTATGGCTGGCTGCGTCGAAACGAGGTTGGCTTTTGCTGCGTCGATGAACCGCAACTGCCAAACCTTATGCCCCCCATCGCTGAGGCTACGAGTAAGATAGCCTATGTTCGCTTCCACGGACGTAATAGGCAGAAGTGGTGGAACCATGAGCACGCTTACGAGAGATACGACTACTCCTACTCACGTGAGGAGCTTGAGGAATGGTTGCCCAAGATCCGCTATCTTGATCAGCAGGCGGAGAGAACCTTTGTATTCGCCAATAATCACTGGCAGGGACAGGCAGTAGCCACCATTCGCCAGATAAGGATGATGCTGGAGTAGAATCTTCTCAAACGAGATATTTATTCCGAAAATAGACTTTCTTCCGTTCGCCCTGAGCCTGTCGAAGGGCCGTTCATGGTTCGAGGCCGACAGGTCGGCCGACACTTCGGCCCAAGCTCACCACGAACGCTATATGGTATAATCTATTTTTATGATTTGTTGGTGGGCAACTGCCAATGGGTATTTACCATGCAAGAAAGGCCTCGCCAAAAGCTTATCAAAGAAGTGGTCTTCCTCACTACCGCTCTGGTAGTGATAGCTTTGGACCAGGTAAGCAAGTTCTTCGTTAGAACTAACATGACGCTAGGGCAATCAATACCAGAGGAAGGGTTTTTCAGAATCACTTACGCCACCAATACAGGGGGCGCTTTCGGCATTTTTGCCAACCAGGCCTTCCTCATCAGCCTCATTGCTATCGCTGGCATCGTCACTATCCTTATTTATGTGCGCTACTCCCCGCTTAACACAATGCCGGTCAGGATTGCCCTGGGACTTCTCCTGGGGGGCACTGCAGGTAATCTGATAGATCGCCTTGGCGTCGGACACGTAGTCGACTTTATCGATATTGGCTTCGGTCAATACCGCTGGCCTACCTTTAATCTCGCCGATCCCGCTATCGTTATCAGCGTTTTTATTTTAATCTACTACTTACTATTTCAATTTGGGCGGCGCGAGCCTATTCAGCGAAAAAGTGGATAGAAAGCTTGAGTTCATCTGCAATAGAGCGGGTGTTCGGCTCGATAAGTATATCGCCGAGGAGCACCCGGAATTCTCCCGCTCCTACGTGCAGAGACTAATCAACGATGGTCTTGTTACCGTCAATGACAGTCCTGCTAAGGGAAGCCTGAAACTAAGTGTCGGCTGCAGGATTACCGTCCTGATACCGCCACCTGCACCTTCCTATCTCCTACCGGAGGAGATTCCCCTTAATATCGTTTATGAGGATGACGACATGTTGGTGGTGGATAAGCCGGCAGGGCTTACGGTTCATCCTGCCCCTGGTCACCGCAGCCACACCATGGTCAACGCCATCCTGGCCCACTGCCCCGACCTGCAGGGCATCGGCGGCTCAATGCGGCCGGGGATCGTGCATCGCCTGGATAAAGATACCTCGGGGCTCATGATGGTCGCTAAGAACGATGCTGCGCAGCAAAACCTCTCAAGTCAGATGAAGGCCCGCTCTGTGGTGAAGCGATACTCGGTGCTGGTTCAGGGGCATCTATCTCCAGCGACGGGGGTTATCGAAGCTGCCATCGGACGGGACCCTCGTGATAGGAAGAAGATGGCGGTGGTCTCAGAAGGCCGGGAGGCCCGCACCCAATATCGAGTTATCAGGTATTTGGATAACTACACCCTTATTGAGGTAACGCTGGAGACAGGACGTACCCATCAGATAAGGGTACACCTTTCTGCCATCGGCTTTCCCGTGGTGGGAGATGAGGTCTACGGGAGAAGGTCGCCTGTCTTAAAGCGGCAGTTTGTTCACGCCTGCCATCTCGGATTCAGGCTGCCCTCAACGGGGGAGTATGTGGAATTCGACTCACAGCTACCATCGGACCTTGAAGAGGCGCTGAAACGTTTTTCGCGGTTATAGTATCTAGCTGGTGGCCTTACGTTTGCCACTCCTTGATGGGCTTGCCCTCACTATCTTTCATATTTCCCGTAACCAAAATTATGAAATCGATTAGAGCCCATAGCCATACAGGTAAAAGAAATATGAATCCTACAAAATATAACCAAATGGTAGCATATCCCAGAATGCCTAGTATAAGCATCACTACCGCGGTTCCGATCTTGCCTATATAAAACCTGTGGGCACCGAATTGGCCAAGAAAAAAGCAAAGCAAAGTTGCAGCAAGCAGCGACTTTGGCGAAACCTTTTTCTTCGCTTTGGGATGAGCTAGCCTCACGCCACATTTAACACATACTTCAGCCTTGGGATCGGTCGCTGCACCGCAATTCTGGCAAAAGCTATTAGCAGCGAGAGGCTTGGCTCCACAACCAGGGCAGATTTCTGGGGTTCCTATCAACTCCTTGCCACAATTTCTGCAAAACATTGTTTCCCCCTTTCTTTGCAGGATTGCAAGCACTGTAGCAACTGTATTTGAATATGTCAAGCCAACACAAGCTGTTGTACAGGTCTGGCCGGGGTGATAAAATGGCGGCAATAACGGAGGTCGGAAATGGATGAGAGGCAAGAAGGCCGGGTGGTTGAGTACGCCGGGTTCTGGATGAGGTTGGGGGCCTATCTAATTGACGGCATTGCTGTGTGGATCATAAGCTGGTTTCTGTTGGCTGTCATCGGCTTAATTACCTTTCCATTTGCCATAGAGGGACAGTTTGTATCATTTCATCCCTTGTGGTTCTTCTACCGCGGGTTTTGGTCCTTTAGCTGGATCGTAATCCCCGCTGCTTATTTTATCCTGTTGTGGGTGTTGCACGGCCAGACTCCGGGGATGATGGCATTGCGGATAAAATTAATACGTACTGATGGTTCGCCTGTAGATTGGGGCGCTGCCGTGGTCAGGTTTTTGGGTT
>CAZYLE010000022.1:9392-9878 GCA_964648675.1 uncultured Dehalococcoidales bacterium | reverse complement strand
GTTGCGTCACCTTGGGGCTTCTTTTTCTCTGGATCGCCTTCGATGGCCGTAAGCAAGGGCTGCACGATAAGATGGCCGATACCTATATGATAATACTGCCGCGAAAACGGGTGATATTGCCTGAGACCTCTTAAAGAGGCAGAGATGAGCGAGTCCCTATAAAGATGAAATAAACCCTCATAGGCACTTGCCCACCAACGAATCATAGCTGCGAAACAGGAGCAAAATAGAGGGTAGCCTGGAGCATCCGCTCCAGGCGTGATTGGAGCCGATGCTCCAATCCACCCGGGACAAAGTATAGAAATGTGTTCTCGAATCAAATCGGGCATTGAAAATGGAGGAAACTCAAGAAGGCATAATGGCTGAATATGCCGGGTTCTGGGTCAGGCTAGGGGCATACATCATCGACGGGATAATCCTTGCTATCATTAATTATGCCGTCTATTTTATCCCCGGGTTTGTGAATTTTCCCATCTTCGGTGAGAT